>NZ_VCDP01000002.1:0-176786 GCF_033949345.1 Xenorhabdus littoralis | reverse complement strand
TCACGATGTTGTCCTGACCGCTGCCGATGTCAATGCCTATAGCAAGCCGGAAACGGACGGCCTGATCCAGCCGGTTAAAGTACAGGCCGAAGAGGCCCTGAAACAGGCAAAAGCCGCCATTAAACTGGCTGACAGCAAAGTCCCTTTAACTCGCAGAATCAATGGCAAAGAGCTGAATGATGATGTTGAACTGACCGCCTCTGATATTCATGTTTACACTACAGGGGAAGTTGACCATTTCATTGAAGAGGTTAAAAGTCAGGCAAATGAAGCCAATAACAATGCGAACAGCCGTGTACCGATGTCACGTACTGTGAATGGCAAAGCTCTCTCGTCAGATATTAAACTTATCGCATCTGATATAGGGACTTATACTAAAGCCGAAATTGATATTAAAATCGATGATGTTACAGAGAAGGCAAAAGAAGCCAATAACAATGCGGACAGTCGGGTACCAATGACGCGTACTGTAAATGGCAAAGCTCTCTTATCAGATATTAAACTTATTGCATCTGATGTGGGCGCTTATACCAGAGCAGAAGTTGATACGCGTATCAACAAGGTGGAGACATTAGCCAATAATGCCAATACCAACGCGGAAGGTCGACTGGCGAGAAGTAAGAACGGAGCAGATATCCTAGATAAACAAGCCTTTGTGAGAAATATAGGTTTGGGTGATCTGATTGGATTAGATGTTAGCTCACGTCTGATTGGAGATGAACATACCGTCATCCAGTTAGGTGATATATTTATGGTCAACGGATTGGCAACTGTGAGTGAACCTATTGGGAACTCTAATCCGTCTGTGATAAACGGAATGACCTACTATACGCACTTCTACAGAATAAAACTCCCCATTACATTGCCAAATGGCATCATTTCGTGTCGTGCAAGTATTGTCGGAGATAATTTGGATTATCAAAGCCCAGGCCATCTGGCGGATGTCAAAACACAAAGAAATAACGCAAATGGAATCGGATTATCGCAGGATACACTGACAGTATCAGTTATGACGCCGCAACTGGGCTGGGTCCCGAACTTCTATTATCAGGTTGTCGGATATTAGTAGAGTATTGGTAGTTTATTGGCAAAAATAAGAGTTAAATCAGGTGATCGCCCTAGCGATCACCTGTCCAAACTGACTCAGGTCACAAAATCTACAAATAAACCAGCACCAGAATCTCTCTTTAATCACTAAACAGCATATTAATCTACGGAAGGAATCATGATGCTCTATCTTCACTATAGAAAGGAGTAATAACGTTAACATTAAGAACCTACTGAAAGGCTCTTAATGTTATGAGCAGCTCTATTTTTTATTAAACAGATCTTCTAGCTTCTTGCGATCTTCGCTACTGCTATTATTTTCCAGCCAATCTTGGATCGACTTTTTCGCTTTCTGTTGTAATTCATCACGCAGTACCGACTCGACATTCAGCGTATATTGTAATTTATCCCAATCGCCATAAACCCGCAGTGGTATTTTTAATTGAGCCAACCGGCGTACAAATTCATTCTGCTTACCCCACCCATTAGTCAACTGAACCCACAATGCAACATCAGTATTCTGCTTCAGTAAATTCGCCCTGCCCTGACCTTGAATGTTTAGCATGCCTGAAGTCGCCGCAAGCTCATTAATCTTAACCTCACCACGCTCTAATTGTGCTTTCACTGACATGCTCTTTGCTTCAGTGAAATCACCTGTATTTGCAGGCTGACTAACTTGGTCTGTCACTCTTGAAAAAGATTGTCGGATCAGTTGAGGAATATTCAACCCTTCCAGACGCGCATTTTTCAGGTCTATATTCAAGTCACCCCGCCAGTAATGGGAAATGGCATATTCGTCATAACCGTCCCCAAAAAGATCACCATCGACACTGAGTTGCCCATTGAATACCGATGGTAATGCCAGTGTGGTTAACAATGGCTGCAATTCGATCCTCTGCAAAAGGGGTTTTGTATGCAATTTTGCCGGAATCGTTGTGGCATCAATCGTAGTCGGTAGCGCAAAATGCCCGCCAAACACATTACCACTTAATTTGGTGATTTCTGTCATCCCTTCATCATTCACCGCTTTCAGGGCAAAATTATCTATATTCATGCCCTGATAAATGAACTTATCTGCCATGAAGGAGATATCAGCATTAAATTCTTGTAAAAAGGTCAGGTCATAATTGGATAATGGCGATACGGATGTCGCAATCACGGGTTTTAATGAGTTATTTTCAATCCGATAATCATGTTTTACTTGTGGATCCTTGTTCGGTAAAACATCCCACCCCAATAAATTATCCAAATTCAATTTAGGAGAGGTCAAATTAATGGAGTATTGCGGTTTATCTTTCAACCTGACAGCAATATCACCTTTCAATTCACTCTCATTATTGATTGCCAATGCTATTTTTTGCAGTGAAATTGATTCAGGAGAAGCCTGATATTTCACTGTAGCATTGCCTGTTCCTTTGATACCTGTAGATGGCAATCCAACTCCCTGTAATTGGTATTCAAGGGAATTAATATCAGCCGACAAGCGCTGGGGATAATCAGACGTATCTAAGGAAGCATTAAGCTCAAATGCCAACTCTTGCTGGTTTTTATTGATTTTACTGCGGAGACTGAGGTCTATGTGATTTTGATCACTGCGTTCAAGCAGTAAATTGATATCACGGACATTTAATTGGGAATGGTCGCTGGTTTGCCAGATCAGTAAGCTATCCGCAACCCTGATTCTGGCAATATCCAGTTTCCAAGCCTGACTGCCCCCGACAATTGAATGGTGAATATCACTTTCCGGCGCAATCGGAGCTTCTGACCGTTTTTGCGGTTGGCTATCCGGCGTGATGCGTAAAACCGCCTCTTTCAGCATGACTTCCTTAACCGAAAGTTGATGGGACAGCAGAGGCAGCAATTCCACATCCAAGCGCATATTTTCTGCCACAATCGCAGGTTGTTGGGCATTCTGAGCAGTCAGTGAGATCTGCCCGGTCAGAATGCTCAATCTTGGCCAGACATGCCAACGCAAATCATCCTGCAACACGAGCTGGTAACCACTCTTTTTTTGTACCTGCTTGACTATATAATCGCGAAAATCATTCGGATTAATTAACACGACCAGCGCAGCTAAGCCAGCAACAATAACTAATAACAAAATAACGAGTGTCGTCAATAATCTTTTCATGACTTCCCCAGTCTCATATCTACAAGATGACTATTTTTAACCAAAAAGTGTCACCATAAAGCGTCACCAGAAAAGATTAATCCTCGCTGATTCGACTACCTACGGCTCCTTGCTGGTTTTTATATTTGGCATCCTGACGTCGGTTATAAGGACGGTCAGCAGACCCTGACAGCGGTTCAAAGCTCAAGGCTCCGATAACCATGCCAGGACGTAAAGCCAAAGGCAGTTTGCCTGAGTTGTAAAATTCCAGAACGATTTGCCCTTGCCAGCCCGGATCAATGCGATGTGCGGTAACATGCACCATCAGACCAAGACGTGCCAGAGACGAACGGCCATCCAACCAACCCACTAAGTTATCAGGCAATGTGACAGATTCCAGTGTCACTGCCAATGCCAACTCACCGGGATGGAGGAAAAACGCTTCCCCATCCGCTAACGTAATTTCATCGCTCATGACACGCTCAAGTGCCGCATTGACTTCAGCCTTAGGGCCGCTTAAATCAATATAAGCCGCAGTATGGCCACGAAAAACGCGAAACTGATTCCCAAGGCACACATCAGCAGTTGCCCCATTAATACGTTCGACAGGGGGACATGGGGTAATTACCAATTTACCTTCATCTAGCCATTTAATAATGTCACGGTCACAGAGTCGCATTATTTCCTCTCAAATACGATGATACTTATGAATGCCTGAACGGCATATTATTCGTAAAACTGACCAATCTTAGCTTTTAAGATATCAATGGCCACGCGGTTCTTCCCGCCACGCGGAACAATAATATCTGCATATTGTTTTGATGGCTCGATAAATTGCAGGAACATTGGGCGCACGGTCTTTTTGTACTGTTCCATAACGGAATCCAGCGAACGCCCGCGTTCATTCACATCTCGCTTAATGCGGCGCATCAGACAGATATCCAGTGGCGTATCGACAAAAATGGAGAAATCCAGCTCTTGACGTAAACGCTTATCCGTTAATAGTAGGATACCTTCAAGGATAATGACTCTTTTCGGTTTAAAATGGATAGATTCGGATTTGCGGGTATGTTCGACGTAGTCATATTGCGGTAATTCAATGGATTTTCCGGCTTTCAGTGCCCGAAGATGTTCGAACAGTAAACTGTGATCCATTGAGCTTGGATGATCATAATTTACTTTATAACGCTCTTCTATCGGAGTATTGGTTTGATCTTTATAATAACAATCTTCTGGAATAACGCCGATATTGTGATCACCGACCTGAGCCCGTAATTCTCTGTAAAGCGTGTTGGCAATAAGGCTTTTGCCTGAGGCAGAGGCACCTGAAATACCTACGATTGTACACTGATGTGCTTCGTCAGCCATGATAGAAGTAACCTGGTTAAAAAAAGAAAAAATAAAGTGGGAACATGGCATTCACTCACACCATGTTTGGCGGATTATAGGGAGTTAATGGCTTCTATTCCAGAGTAAACAAGATAAGTCTCGTTTTTTTCGATACGTTTCGCACAAAAATCCGGCAAATTGATGCTTCAGATGACGAATGCTCTAAAAATAGTGTTCAAATGCGAGCACGATAATCATTCCTAAAATCGTTCCCAAAACTATTCTTAAAATTACTTCCAAAACTATTCTTAAAATTACTTCCAAAACAATCCCTTTGTTCTATATAAATCAATGGCCCTCACCAAGCAGAGCCATTGACTACCCGTTTTTTGACAATGCAATAGTAATTACAGCCTGTTAAATTCATTAACAAATCTGTTATATTTATCTATCAGTTTACCGACAGATCCCTCAACCATCCACTCAGAAGCAGTACCTAAACTTCTTTTCTCAAAATCAGAGTAAGGAACATTATCCCGGATTCTACGAATGCGTTCTTTTGCCACTTTAGCGTAACTGTCTGCTTCTCTTAATAGAGAGTCATATCCTATATAGGAAGTGCCGCCTTCATTCTTACGTTCTGTCACCAAGGGGAGAGCGTTTTCAACTTTATTTAGTAATTCAGCGACCATCGCAAATGCCTGAGCAGTATCAAAAGTATCGCTTTCTATCACCTGATTGATCTTTTTGGCATCAATTAAAATTGCCAGACTATAATAGTCCAACGTTCGACCACTCTCTTTTTCCATGTACCGTAAAGCAGTTATTTGACGCTCATCATTAATCTCTTCAATAGATTGAGAAAATGCTACCGATGCGGGTTCAAACTCTTGATAAGCCGCTATCAATTGCTGATGCTTTTCTTTGCCTTTGGCAAAATTGTCATCTTTATAATCTTCTTGCTCGTAATAACGTTTTAGCACATTAATTTCTGGTACTAGTTTTGCGGATGATTCAATGTAGTTAACAGCAATACCATCAATCGCCTTCAACTCTGGCTTCATAGCTGCAACTTTTTTAATTTTATCCAGACAATCAGTTACGCTGTCTTGCCTGACGGAATAAAGACCATAAACAACTCTTTCATTTCCGATAGGACCTTTTTCTAAATCGTTAATCCAACTCGCATAGCGGACGATACTACGGTTAATAGATTCATCCAATGAATTATAACACTCTATATACACCTGCATTTTTGCCGAAAGAACTTCTTCAGGATCTTGAACGGGTTCATTTCTATCTTCCTTAGCTTTCTGTTCAACCTTTCCTGTTGCTGAGGAATCTTGTACGGTTTCCGTTAATAGGGCAGAGGCTGATTCTTCTTTCTTGTTATCACATGCTGATAGCGCCAGCGCAATACAAAGCGCCATTATCCCTTTTTTCCATTTTCTGTTGCTATTATTGAAATCCATTACCATCCCTTATACTCCACATAAGATTTTTTTAAGGTTTATAAAATACCTTTTGAAACAGTGAATTTCAAGGTAACACCGGAACAAGCTCCGCAATTGCACTTTTCAAGCATGTTCAACACAATACCCCCTAACAACGCCATATTTTAAATCGCGATATCCAATATGATGCGTGAATAACCCTACTTAATAACCACATCAAGAATATAGTACTGGCCGTTATCAATACGCCAATTCTGACGAATATATCCCCGCCCTGAAAGTGAAAACCTGAATTAGCAAGTCGAAGGCTTATTTATTATAAGATTACCTATACGTTTAAATATTTTATGATTAGTGTATTACTTAAAATAATATTTATTTAATTTTGTTGTGAAAGTATCTTATTTAAAGAAAAACAATTACAAACAAAAACAATAAACCAACATTAAGGTAATTCCTTGAAACTAATTTTTATTTCTCTTTTCCATTACTCACCTCACAATAAAGGATAACCAGAATTGCGTAGTTAAAATTCAAAATATTGATAATCTAAATAATCATTTTATAAATTAAATAACTATCAGTGATTGAAACAAATTTCAAAGCTATATATCACGATATCAAGATATATCCACATCAAGGATTAAACTCCAAAAATATACTTATCAAAATGAAAACACCTATAAAAACAATAAATAATAATATTCGCCAGTCAATCAATCTAGGCATAAAGACTAATTAAAGTATTTATTTTCCAATGTATCACCAGGACTGATTCAAAAGATACTCGCCTGCTTTTTGCTCAGGTGAACACTTTTTATTTAACCCTAAATCCGAAGGAAGTATTTATATGGATAATATTCTGGCCTCTCCGTTTACCCGATTATTTTGGAATGAATGGACTCTCGATCCTGATTCTTTTAAATATAATATGGTTATAGATCAAACTATTTATGGCGATTTAGATAAAAGTCAATTGAGTTGGTCTTTACAGGAATTGATGAATCAATATCCGTTACTTAAATCCCGGCTTGACGAAGAGAATGGTCAAATATATTGGAAACCCTTTTCCGATTACACCGATCCTCTGAAAATTTTTGATAGCGAAGATAAGCTACGCCAATTTGCCTTATTGCCATTTGATTTAAAACAAGGGCCGCTAATCCGGTTTGGACTATTCCAGCAAGCAGCACAGCAATTTCAACTGGTGATCGTATTGCACCATATTGTAGTGGACGGAGAGAGCACGGCAGAGTTATATCAAGCCATATCCGATCTCTATAATCAACGACCACTGCGTCATTCCCCGCTGACGCGAGAGCAAATTGCAGAAAAGTTCGCGCAATATCACCGACAAGTAGAAATATTGGAAGAGCATCATCCTGAACAGTTCTGGAAAACCTGTCTGGATGGTATGAACATCAGCAATTCATTGCCCTATTTGTCATTACCATCAAAATCAGCACAAGCAAAAGATGAGCAGGATTTGACCGGTGAATATCGTTTCAGCCTGCCACTGAATGAATGGCAACGTCTCAAACATTCTCTGCGACACGGTATCCCCTTCCTCATATTCAAAACGTTGTGGGCAGCATTGATTGCACAATATTCTCCTGATAAGAAAGCACATATCAGTTATCCCCTTGCTCTGACAGGCAGTGAGTCTTTTTCATTGGGGGCGCAAATCAATACCGCCATCTTTCCCCTCCATTTGGATGACACTGCCAGTTTTGCTTCGCTCTATCAGCACACACTAAGTTACACTTCATCATTGAAAGCCGCGCCTGGTCTGCGCTTCTCATCCTGGCCGATCTTTCAGGTTCTGCGTTCTAGCCCTGTCGGCCAGTTGAACGTTGCTATGTCCCAAGCCCATCTCAAGGATATTTGTCTGGAGCTGGCAGGTTGTGATGTCCAGTACAATCACCGTTTCAATAATGATTTAGCCAATTCAGAATTAGTACTGGAATACCAGCAACAGAATGATCAGTGGTCTTTTCGTATTCGTTATCTGCTTGACCGTTTTCATCCGATGCAAATCGCAGTATTGGGGGAACAGTTCCAACAGTTACTGGTGAATGCCCTGACAAATCCTGAAACACCGCTTCAACAATTTTCTGCCCTGTCTCCTGTACAAAGCAACCTGTTATTGAAATTCGGCAATCAGGGAAAACAGATAGATATTCCTGCAACAACGCTTCATGACAGTTTCCAGCGGCAGGCAAAACAACATCCGCAACGCATTGCTTTAATCGATAACCAGCAACAATTGAGTTATGCGGAATTGGAACAGCGCAGCAATCAATTAGCCCATCAGATACAAGCGCGCTATCAACAGGCCACAGGGCAATCATTGTCCCCTGATACCTTACTGCCTATTTGCCTGAATCGTGGGGTCGACATGGTAATTGCCATGCTGGCGGTCATGAAGGCAGGCGCCGCCTATCTGCCTCTTGACCCGCAAATTCCGTCCCAACGATTGGCCTATATTCTGGCAAACAGTCAATCTCAGTTAGCAATCACGCAACTGGCGCACCAAACCCGATTGCGCGACCACAGCCAGAATCTGGCGCTGCTGACATTAGATAATCCCAAAGATCATTATCGTGACCAACCCGACTGTGCCCCCGAATCAGCCGCAGGGCCGCGTTCGTTGGCCTATTGTATTTATACTTCTGGCACCACAGGTCGTCCAAAAGGAACTTTGTTAGAACATCGCGGCGTATTGACTATGCTGAATGGCCAGTATTCTGCTCTCATTGAAGATATTGGGTTTCCTCAACGCTGGTTACAGTTCGCTTCTCTGGCGTTTGATGCCCATGTGTTCGAAACGTTCATTGCGCTGTGTTTTGGTCATACTTTAGTGATTGCTTCAGAAGAAGAGCGCCATGATCCCGATCTATTGATAAATTTAATCGAACAATATCAGGTTCAAGGTGCCATTTTTCCACCGACCCTGTTGAAAACAAAACCGGCATTGCCTGCGACATTACGAACCATTCTGGTCGGGGGTGAATCAACCCCACAAGCCATTTTGGATCATTACACCATGCAGGGACGGCGACTGTTCAATGCGTATGGCCCGACAGAAGCCAGCGTATGTGCCACCATGCACCCTTATCAAGGGAATGGGGATAACGATCGCAATATTGGTCAACCGTTTCCGGGTGTTCATGCCTATGTGCTGGATGAACGGTTGCAGTTAGTACCAATGGGAATGAGCGGTGGGCTGTATCTTTCCGGACCTGTGTTAGCCAGAGAATATCTGGGACAACCTGAGTTAACGGCAAAGGCATTTATCAGCAATCCTTTTACGCAGCATACCGATGATCAGCGACTCTATCGCACCGGTGATCAGGCCCGTTGGTTGCCGAATGGAGAACTGGAATATCTGGGACGCAAGGATTTTCAAGTAAAAATCCGTGGGCATCGGGTAGAGTTGGCTGAAATCGAACAGGCATTTATTGCGTTATCGGGGTTAAGTCAATGTACGGCACAAGTACGCGGGCAGGATCGCTCACAAATCGTCGTCTATTATGTGTCAGACATGACTCTAAACGAAGATAATCTCCGTCGTACATTACAGCTTTCCCTGCCGGATTACATGATGCCCTCAGCATTCGTGCAACTGGAAACTCTGCCAATGACCATCAATGGCAAGCTGGATGAAGCAGCGTTACCAGAACCTGATTTCACACAGAGCCATCACGTTTATCGTGCTGCAACCACGGAACTGGAGCACAAACTGCAAACTATCTGGCAACATATTCTGGGACTGGATGAGATTGGCGTTGATGATGACTTTTTCCATCTGGGGGGGGATTCTATTTCCGTTATCCGCCTGATTTCAGAAATGCGTCGCCAGCAATTATCCTGCAACACCAAGCTATTACATCAATGCCGTACCATTGCCAGACTGGCAGACCAACTGGCAGGGACAACCGATACTCAGATACAGCCGGCCGAACAGGGTATATTACAGGGAGAATTTCCTCTGCATCCTATTCAATCTTGGTTCTTCGAACAGGCATTTTCTCAATCCAACCACTGGAACCAGACTTTCTTGATTCGGGTTCCGCCTTTGATGCCACAAAAATTAGAAATTGCGATTCAGGCACTGACAGAAAGACACGATATGCTACGAGCTCGCTTTCTCCCTGCTGAACATCAACGTTATCTGGATCTCACTCAGATGACGCCAAAGGCATTAGAAATTTGCCATTATGATCAATTGAGCGAGAGCGAGTTTAATCGTTGTCTGGATACTTGGCAGAGTGATTTCAATATCGTCAATGGCCCGTTGTGGCGTTTTGCTTATATTGATGGCTATTCAGACGGCTCAGCGCGTATTTACTGTGCCCTGCATCACCTGATTGTGGATGCCGTATCATGGCGCATACTGTTGGATGATTTGAAACAGCTTTATCATGGTGAAGCCCTCGGCGCTAAAACAGCCAGCTATCGGCAATGGCAAACCGCCCTGACGGAACAGATCCCTCACTTTGAGTCTCAACGCGAATTCTGGCAACAACAGTGTGTACCTCAATGCGACTACCGGCCGTTTCTGGACACTCATGACACTCGCCAATACCTGTGGCAAACTCTGCCATCCGCAGCCAGTATCCGTCTGCTGAATGTAATCAATGGTGCCGCAAAGCACGAGACCGATAAACACAATCTCAATGAGGTATTGCTGACTGCGCTGCTGCATACTTTGGATTATGTCAGCGGAGTATCAAACCACACGCTGCTGCTGGAAGGGCATGGCCGCCAACTCTCATCCGCACAGTTGGATGTTGGCCGTACAGTTGGTTGGTTTACTGCACTGTATCCTCTGCATTTTTCCGCCGATGGTGAAAAAGCGATTTCTTTGCAACAAGTCCACGCTACCCTTGCCAATGTACCGGATTCAGGTATTTCATACGGTGCCTTGCGCAACGCATTACCCTTACCTTACCCGGCCGTCGTATTCAATTATTTGGGGCAGCTACAAACAAACGCACAAGCGCATGAAAGTGATTGGCAAATCACCGCTGAAGCCGCGGGTCAGACGGTCCACCCACATAATACGGACAGCGGTTTGCTTACCCTCAATATCTGGTTTATCGGTCAAACGTTGCATTATCGCTGGGACGGTTTATTAAGCCAGACACAACTTGTACAGGTGGATCAACATTTTCAGGTCGCGTTGATGTCGTTAATTAACCATCTGACTTCTTCTTCCAATACCAGCGCCTCCAATACCAGCCAGAAGGAAACAGATGACGGCGTTGATGCCGATTTACTGGCGCGGCTGCCAGCAGGATTAGAGCCTGTTTGGGTCTATCCGGCCAACAGCCTGCAACAGGGATTCATCCACCATCATCTGAGCCATGCGCATAATTCGACCTATCACTTTCAGTTTGTTTTGGATTACGCACAACCCATCGAACCCCGCCATTACCGCAAGGCTTGGCTATGTGCCCAACAAAAATATCCTATATTGCGCACGGGTTTTGATTGGCAAGAGCAGCCACGTCAAATTGTATTCCAACATGCTGAACTGTCCTGGCAATACCATGATCTCAGCGCCCACTCCGCACCAGAACATGTGTTGGCTGAACTTTGCCAGCAACAAAACAGCCAACCTTTCGATCTGCGACAACCGGAGTTAATGCGCGTTTGTCTCATTAAGCTGGCAGAAGACCGGTACAGCCTGATTCATACCAGCCACCATATTATTATTGATGGCTGGAGTAGCCAGATCTTGCTGGAATATGTTCACCATACTTACCAACAACTACTGACAGGCCAGACTCCTGATACCCACAGGGATACAGCCTATCTGGCGACTCAGCGTTATTACCTCAGTCAAGCGGAAGAGTGTCAGCGCCACTGGCAGCAACTCGGTATCCAGCATTGGGAGAGTACCGATATTTCCCTGCTGTTGAATGCCCCTGATAATGGCTTGTCAGAAGTCCAGTCTACTGTGCATCACACATTATCTCATCCTGTTGCCCTATCATTGCAGGAAACCGCCCGCAATCATGGCCTGACACTCAACGTCATGTTGCAGTTCGCCTGGCACAAATTACTGCACCTGTTTAGCCAACAAAGCCAGACCATCATTGGCGTTACCTTATCTGGTCGTAATCATCCTATTTCAGAGATAGAAGACAGCGTCGGTTTATTTATCAATACACTCCCCCTGATGATGGATTGGGAACCGCAACTGACTTGTCTGCAACTACTTCGTACACTGCATCAGCGCATGATTGATTTGGATACTCACAGTTATCAGCCTCTGGCCGAATTGCCCTTCAGTGGTGAAAAACTGTTCCAAACACTTTTTGTCTATGAAAACTATCCCACAACAAAATTGGATACCATGCAGGCCAGTTTAAGGACTGCCAAGGGCGATACTGACTACCCGTTGAACCTGATTGCAGAAGGTGATGTAGAACAAGGCTTAAAACTCACCCTTGCTTACAAGCCCGGTTGCCTGAATGCAGAACGGGCCAATGATCTTTTGGATATGTTAAGCGTATTGCTGGCTCGCCTGCCTTCTCATCTCCATTATCCGCACCAACGGTTATCGGCACTGAATGACGACAAACGCAGACAACTTTTAGAAGAGTGGGCTTTTGCTGCGCCAGAATCTGAAATCTGGGAGCCCAGTACCCTGCATGGTTTATTGGAAAGACAAGCGCGATTGACTCCACAGCTTCCCGCATTGATGGATGATTACCGAACATTGAGTTATCAAGAATTGGATGATCTCTCATCACGTTATGCAGCTCAGCTTCGTGCAATATACCGCCATCGTTTCCAGCGTGAACTGGCTTCGGGTGAATTGATTGGCCTGTGCTGCAAACGTAGCATCGATATGATTGTCGCATTATTGACCATCCTGAAAGCAGGTGCCGCATATGTTCCGATGGATACAAAATCTCCAGAAGAACGGCTGGATTACATCCTGCAAGACAGCAAAATGCAGTTGGTACTGACCGAGCCGGATCTGGCATCACTATTTGATCGCCCAAGTCTGCAACAGCTTTACCTGAGCGAATTGGCGGATGCAGAAACCACTGATGATATACAGCCGCTTCTGCCGCAAGTCGAGCCAGACCAGTTGGCTTATGTGATTTACACCTCTGGCACAACCGGCAAACCAAAAGGTACGCTGATAGAACATCGAGGCACTGCGCTCATGGCGCGTGGTCTGCTATCCAGACTGGGATTGGGGTCAGCACAACCGGGGCTTCGCTTCCTGCAATTTGCTTCCGTTGTATTTGATGCCCATTTGATGGAGTGCTTCCCGGCATTTGTCGGTGGTCATGCTCTGGTCGTGGCTTCTGACACGCAGCGTTATGATTTGCAGGAACTCCAAACCTTGTTGCAAAAATGCCAAGTGAGTTATGCGATGCTGCCGCCCGCCCTGCTCAAGCTCAAACCGGCATTTCCGGATAGCCTGCAATGGCTGGCAATTGGCGGTGAAGCAGTATCTCAGGATGTGTTGGATCACTATACCGCACAGGGACGCAATGTGTTCAATTGCTACGGTCCCACCGAAGCCAGTGTGTTAACTACCGTTAACCCCTATCGTTACAATGGAGCTGCCAATATCGGCAAGCCATTGACACAGTATGGCGTCTACGTGCTGGATGCCAATCTGCAACCACTGCCAGTCGGCGCACCGGGTGAATTGTTTGTATCAGGTATTGGATTGTCGCGCGGTTATCTGAATCAACCCACATTGAGCGAAGAAAAATTCATTGCCAATCCTTATCGGCAACATATTGACCATTCACGTTTATATCGTACTGGCGATATTGTTCGCTGGCTGGAGGAAGGCTCATTGGAGTACCTTGGCCGTAACGACAATCAGGTGAAAATTCGTGGGCATCGGATCGAGCTTGGAGAAATCGAGAGTGTTATTGCTACTGTCTCAGGTGTCGATCAGGCGGTCGCCATCATTCATGGCAAGGAATCCCCCCGAATCGTTTGTTACTACACATCGGCCAATGGCGTAGAACCAGAGGAAATCCGAAAAACGCTGGTACATATATTGCCTAACTATATGCAACCCAGTGCATTGATCCCATTGCCTCTCATTCCGATGACCATCAATGGTAAACTGGATCGCCATAAGTTCCCCGCACCCACCTTTGCAGATTTACAACAGAGATACACTCCCGCAGAAACGCCGTTGCAACAGCAATGCTGTGATATTTGGGCGGAACTGCTGTCATCTGAACAGATCGGTATAGATGATAACTTTTTCCAACTGGGCGGCAACTCCATCATGGCGATTCAGTTGAGTAACCGTCTCAGCCAGACATTGCAACGCCAGATCTCACTGGCAGACCTGAACCGGCATCCTACCGTCAGATCGCTGTGTACTTTCCTGTCAAGTCACTCAAGCCAGATAGAACACCTTGACGAAATACCAAAAGCAGACTTGCAACGCAGCATCCTGTCCTTTTCACAAATGCGGCTCTGGTTCATCGAAACGTTGATGCAGGAAAATAATGTCTATCATATCCCGCTATTATTCAGCCTGCGGGCCGATACCCAAATGGACAGTTTTATCCGCAGCCTGCAAGCTGTAGTCCGTCGACATCAAGTTTTGCGCTGTACTTTTGAGCAAGATGACAAAGAGGCATTTTTCCTGCAAGCCCATGAGGATGCGCTGCGGGTTCCTCACGCGAAAGTGCAAGCCGATAACTGGTTCGATTTCTTGCATCAGGAAATCTTCCAGATCTTTGATTTGCGCCGTGAATACCCCATCAGGGCCAAGCTATTGCAACGGATTGAAGCGGATGGGCAAGTCTCTCATTTCTGCCTAATCAACGTTCACCACATCAGTTTTGACGGCTGGTCGCTGAATGTATTGCTAAAGGAGTTGGCTGAGTTTTATGGCGCAGAATTGAACCAACGTCCACCAGCATTACCGCCGCTGCCTATTCAATATATGGATTATGCCGCTTGGCAGCAGAAATTATTGTCCAGTGACAAATTAGAACCATTAAAACAGTTTTGGTTACAACAGTTGCAGCACTGCCCTCAATTGGAACTGCCTTGTGACTATCCACGTCCCAGCATTTTTGATCACCGTGGTCACACGGTTGCTTTTTCCATCGCGCCACAATTGAGTCACCAACTGCGTCAATTGGCACGACAATTGGGCGTTACCCCGCATTCGGTGTTATTGACCGGTATTAATTTCCTGCTGGTCAGATATTGCGGTCAGCACGATATTATGGTCGGCAGCCCGATTGCTAACCGTTCACATCCGCAACTGGAACCGCTGATTGGCATGTTTGTCAATATGTTGGTATTGCGTAATCAGATAGCGACAGATTGGAGTGTGGCTGAACAAATCCGGCAGGTATTCGCCAACACCACCAGCAGCCAACAGCATCAGGATATGCCTTTCGAAAAACTGGTTGAGTTCCTGAACCTGAAACGTGATTTATCGCGCCATCCGTTGTTCCAAGTCTCTTTCTCCTTAGAACAAAAAGCGAATGACATTGATGCCAATGCCCCCTTCACCATGCAGAGTCTGGTGGATTTGTATGATGTCGCCAAATTTGACCTTGGCTTCTATTTTGAAGACGGCCATGAATCCCTGTCTGGCAATATTAACTATGCCACCGCGCTGTTTGCACCGGATACCATTGATGGGATGATCACGCATTTGCAGAATATATTGATGCAGATGGTGGCACATCCTGAACAATTGGTGAAAAACATCAGCCTGTATTCGCCGCAAGAAAGAATTGCTTTATTGAAGCCGCCAATGGAAACGCAGGATGCCGTACTCTATAGCCATCCTCTGTATCAGGGCATTCTTGATTGGACTCAACAGTATCCGAATGATATTGCGTTGATTGATGCCATCGGCCAATGCAGCTATGCACAAATGCTCCGGTCTGCACAGATATTGGCAGCACAAATCCATCAACACCCTTGTAATCAATCTGAGCTGATTGCGGTTCAGGTCAGCAAAGGGCGCGCACAAGTGATTGCTGTTCTGGCAATTTTACTGGCAGGACGGGCTTATGTGCCGATGGATGTATCTTGGCCTCAGCAGCGTTGCCAGAAGATCATAGAGCAAACCGGAACACAGTTGGTAATCAGTGCCAAACCGTGGACGGAGAAAACCTGTGAAGTGATCCAAATTGCGCCTGACGGATGCGCATTGCATCTGCCGGCACCTGAGCCTATGTCACTCCCTGTTCCTATTCGCTGTGACAGTTTGGCTTATGTGATTTTCACCTCGGGTTCCACAGGAACACCGAAAGGCGTTGCTATCCGGCATGACACCGCGAATAACACTTTGATAGACATCAACCGTAAGTTGAACGTCGTGCGGGGAGATACTTTACTGGCGCTCAATGCCCTGTGCTTTGACCTGTCGGTTTATGACATCTTCGGCATTTTGGCTGTAGGAGGAAGACTGGTTATTCCCAGCGAGGAACAGCGATACCAACCTGACGCTTTATTGACCCTGATCCATGAACACAATGTCACTATCTGGAATGCGGCACCCGCGTTGTTCGAGCTGCTATTGCAGGAAGTCGAAAACCGGACAGGGCTGCCTGCTGTTACAAACAAAGTTGCAATGGACAGAGTATTGCTCACCGGCGATTGGATCCCGGTTAACCATGTTCAGCGTTGCCGTGACTGGCTGCCCGGTTGCCGTGTATTTAGCGGCGGCGGCGTTACCGAAAGCTCGGTCTGGTCGATTTTATTCGAAGTACCGCAAGGGGCCAGGTATAACCAGAGCATTCCTTATGGCAAGGCATTGGCTAATCAGGCTTTCCTGATCCTGGATAACGATCTCGAACCTGTGCCGGCTCAAGCCATTGGTGAAATGTATATCAGCGGAATCGGGTTAGCGATAGGTTACTATAACGATCCGATTCGCACGGAAGAACGTTTCATCCAACACCCGATAAGTGGCGAGCGTCTGTATTGTACAGGTGATTTAGGCCGCTGGCTGCCAGATGGCAATATTGAATTCTTAGGCCGGATAGATAGTCAGGTTAAAGTCAATGGCTATCGGGTTGAGCTGGGAGAAATTGAAAATACGCTGATGGCAATGAAAGGTATTCGCCAGTGCGCATTGGTCAAAGTCAGTGGCTCATCTGATAGTTTAGCCGCTTATTATGTCAGCGATGAGCCGCTTGATGAAACGGATTTGCGCCAACATCTCGCCCGCACGCTACCACCGTATATGGTGCCGGCTATATTGGTACGGATGCAGGAACTGCCGCTGAATTCCAGTGGCAAAATCGACCGTAAACAACTGTCAGCACTCCATCACTTCGCGCCGAAACTGCATCACTATCAAGCGCCGCAAACCGAACAGGAGCAGCAACTCTGTCAACTCTGGCAGCGGAAGCTAGGACGGACTCACGTTGGTGTGAACGATGACTTTTTTGAATGTGGTGGCACATCCATTCTGGCAATCCCCGTCTGTCAACAGATGTCCATCTTGCTGGGACAATCGGTCCCCGTGATGGAACTGTTCAAGCAACGAAACATCCGCGGTATTTTGGACAGCCTTGAATACCAGTTGATACAACCGTTGAACAAAAAGTCAACGCAGGAAACATTGTGGATGATCCATCCCGCGATGGCGGGATGTGAGGTTTATCTGAATCTTGCCAAGACGCTGGAAGGCCAACTGCACTGTCTGGGCGTGGATAACTACAATCTCTATCACCGACCGTTAATCACCTCATTGCACGACATTGCCCGTTTCTATCTGGAGCAAATGGAACGCTGTCAACCATTGACACACGGCCCTGTACATATTTTGGGCTGGTCAATGGGAGGATTAATTGCGCTGGAGATCGCCTCCCAACTGGAAGCCAAAGGGATCACAGATATCCATCTCTATTTGCTGGACAGTTTCTATCAGGTCAGTTTAAGTTCCCTGCATCCTAGCTGGCGGCAAATGTTATTGCAGGAGTTGGGGCTGGAAGGTGATGCCGCAGCGCGGGCACTGGAAGCAGGCCCAGCGGATGATACCATTTGCCAGTGTGAGCTTTCCCAGCGTTTGGAACACAGCCAGGTCACCCTGTTCAAAGCCATGCGACTGCCGAAATTCCATTCTCAATTAACCAAGCAGGAGATGGTGCCGACAGAGGCAGTATCCGCCAGTGACAACCATATAGGGCAAGCTTGCCGACATTTGTCTATCATACCTCTGCTTTGTGATCACCACGATATCATCGAGCAGGAAGTACATATTATTGAGGGGATGTTAGAAATGGCTGATTGAGTCGATTTCTTATAAAAGAATGGCGTGATCTTTATGGCAGTACAGCATATTGATCGCGCCAAACTATTTTCATCTGAGAAAGTTCTCACCTGAGAAAACGCCGTTTTAGAAAGATCATGAACTAAAACGGCGCCTTATTGTATGTTTACCAAACAACCCGTTAAATCAGACCGCCCGAAAGGAAATTTCGGTCGGGATCTTTTCGCCCTGCCAATACATTCGTGCAGAAATAGTGGCTGCAATTTCACGATAAATATCCGCAAATTCGCTGTCTGGCTGGCTGCTCACTGTGGGTTCGCCACGATCAAGATCTTCACGCAGTGAGATATGCAACGGGATCTGTCCCAATAATTGGCAATCATATTTCTCTGCCAGTTTCTCTGCCCCGCCTGTCCCGAAAATCGGCTCATGGTGACCGCAGTTACTGCAAATATGTGTGCTCATATTTTCAATAATACCCAATACCGGCACATTGACTTTCTGGAACATGACGATGCCTTTCATCGCATCGATCAGGGCAATATCCTGTGGTGTTGTGACAACCAATGCTCCTGTCACCGGAATATTCTGAGACAGTGTTAACTGAATATCACCCGTTCCCGGCGGCATATCAATTACCAGATAATCCAGATCCGGCCACAATGTATCCTGTAGCATCTGCATCAGGGCTTTGCTCGCCATCGGGCCACGCCATACCATTGCGTTATCGTCAGTAACAAGGTAGCCGATAGAATTGGTCGCCATACCATGAATCATAATCGGTGCCATATGCTGGCCATCAGGGGAAGTGGGGCGTTCTTTGGCAGTACCAAGCATATTGGGGATGGACGGGCCATAGATATCTGCATCCAGAATACCCACCTTTCCGCCTTCCTGAGCCAGCGCCAGCGCCAGATTCACCGCAGTACTGGATTTCCCCACCCCGCCTTTTCCTGAGCTGACCGCCACAATATTACGCACACCATTTACGCCCGGTAAATCATTGGCCCGGCGCAAAGTACTGATATCGTGGGTCAGCCGCCATTCAACGGATTTCGCTCCCGTCGCGGCTTGCAGAGGCCGGGTTGTTTCTTTCTTTAATATTTCAAATGCACGTTTCCAGACGAACGGCATGACTAATTCAATATGCAGTATTCCATCCAGCACGGTACAAAGATGCAACGCTTTCAGGGCGATTAAATCGCGTTCTAATGTCGGATGTTTGAAGGTTGCCAGTATTTGTGCAACCTGTTCTTTCAGCAGGTCAGGATTGGTCTGCTCGGGGGATTTTGAGTTCATCCCGGCTCCTTGTATCTTAAAAATTGGTTAAAATAATCATGTTTAGATTTGGCAAGGGAACGCATCCCCAAGAGCATAGATAACTATGCGACTGGGGTGAGTGAGCGTAGCCAACAAAGCTGCAACTTGAAAGACGACGGGTATAAAACTGTTCGGCCATCATAACAGAAGCCAACAACTTCGGATAAGGCAACAGTAAAAGTGACGAAGTTCTCCCATTATCCTAGCGACAACGCTCTTGATCAGGTAACATCAAAAACCCTTTTCATTTTACGGAAGTAAGATCCTAACTATGTCTCAAGTCGCGAATAAATTACTGGTGACCTGTGCGTTACCTTATGCTAACGGTCCCATCCATCTCGGTCATATTCTGGAACACATTCAGGCTGATATTTGGGTTCGTTATCATCGAATGCGCGGCAAAGAGGTTCACTTTGTCTGTGCAGATGATGCCCACGGTACGCCAATCATGCTGAAAGCTCAGCAAAGTGGGGTCTCGCCAGAAGAGATGATTGCCAGGGTGAGCCTGGAGCATCAGCAGGATTTTGCTGGTTTTGCTATCAGTTATGATAACTATCACTCTACGCACTGCGAAGAGAACAAAGCACTTGCATCCAAAATTTATCTGGAACTGAAAAAAAACGGTTACATCAAGAACCGGACGATATCTCAATTGTTCGATCCAGAAAAGTCAATGTTCCTGCCGGACCGTTTCGTCAAAGGTGCCTGTCCGAAATGTAAGGCGGAAGATCAGTATGGCGATAACTGTGAAGTCTGCGGAACAACCTATTCTCCAACAGAATTGATCAACCCTCGTTCCGTTGTTTCTGGCGCGACACCAGAAATGCGCAGTACAGAACATTTCTTCTTCGATCTACCGGCATTCAGCGACATGCTGCAAAAATGGACTCGCTCCGGTACGCTGCAAGAGCAAGTGGCGAACAAAATGCAGGAATGGTTCGACTCGGGTCTGCAACAGTGGGATATCACCCGTGACGCGCCTTATTTCGGCTTTGAGATCCCTGATCAGCCGGGTAAATATTTCTACGTTTGGCTGGATGCGCCAATCGGTTACATGGGTTCATTCCAGAATCTGTGTGATAAGCGTGATGACCTGAATTTCGATGAGTTCTGGGCTAAAGATTCCAAAACGGATCTCTACCACTTCATCGGTAAAGATATCGTTTATTTCCATAGCCTGTTCTGGCCAGCAATGCTGGAAGGCAGCAACTATCGCAAGCCGACCAATCTGTTCGTTCATGGTTATATCACCGTTAACGGCACCAAGATGTCCAAATCCCGTGGAACCTTCATCAAGGCTGAAACCTATCTGAAACACCTTGATGCAGACTGCCTGCGCTATTATTACGCCGCGAAGCTCTCTTCCCGCATTGATGATATTGATCTGAATCTGGAAGATTTTGTTCAACGCGTAAACAGTGACATCGTTAACAAAGTGGTTAACCTTGCTTCCCGTAATGCAGGCTTCATCAATAAGCGCTTTGGTGGCAAATTGGCAGATCAACTCGCTGATCCTGAGCTGTACCAAAAGTTTGTTGATGCGGCACAGGGTATTGACGAAGACTTTACCAACCGCGAATTCAGCAAGGCTGTTCGTGAAATCATGGCGCTGGCTGATCTGGCCAACCGTTATGTTGATGAACAAGCTCCGTGGGTTGTAGCGAAGCAAGAAGGCCGTGATGCTGACCTGCAAGCTATCTGCTCGATGGGCATTAACTTGTTCCGTGTGTTGATGACTTACCTGAAACCTGTTCTTCCGGGCTTAAGCACACGAGCAGAAGCCTTCCTGAATACTGAACTGACTTGGGATGGTATCCAGCAGCCTCTGCTGAGCCATGACGTTGCACCATTCAAGGCACTGTTCAGCCGCATTGAAATGGCTAAAGTGGAAGCCATGGTCGCTGACTCAAAAGAGAACATCCAGCCACAAAAAACCGTAACAGGCCCGTTGGCAGATGACCCGATTCAGGACACCATCGCATTTGATGATTTTGCCAAGGTTGACCTGCGAATCGCATTGATCAAACAGGCAGATTTCGTCGAAGGTTCAGACAAGTTATTAAAATTGATCCTTGATCTCGGTGGTGAGACTCGTCAGGTATTTTCCGGTATTCGTGCAGCCTATCCTGATCCAAAAGCACTGGAAAATCGTCTGACAGTGATGGTTGCCAACCTTGCTCCGCGTAAAATGCGCTTTGGCATTTCAGAAGGCATGGTGATGGCGGCAGGCCCTGGTGGGAAAGAAATCTTCCTGCTAAGCCCGGACAGCGGTGCGCAACCAGGAATGCAGGTTAAATAACCAATACATATTTTGAAAGGATATTATTTATTATAAAATATCCCTTTATCATCAAAATAATAGCTAAGCGGGCTCTAAAATAAGCCCGCTTTTTTATGTGATGTGTGGCACATTTACAGCGTTAGTCGTATGATAATTCCCTCTCTATATTGAGGAATTATCGATTATGTCTTTCCAAAATGTGCTGATGATAGGCTGGCAGTACCTACGCGCATTCGCGTTGCTCTATTTGTGCCTGATTGCGGGGAATATCATTTCAGCACTACTTCCTTTCTCTCTCCCCGGCAGTATTATTGGTTTACTTCTTCTGTTTTGTTTACTGGCGTTCCAAATTATCCCCTCACATTGGGTAAAACCGAGCTGTAGCCTACTGATGAAAAATATGACATTGCTCTTTTTACCTATCGGAGTCGGCGTCATGGATTATTACCCGCAACTCAGCCAGCAAATGCTCCCGATAGTCCTTTCCTGTATCACCAGTACAGTAATTGTCATGATTGTTGTCGCGTACAGTTCCCACTATGTTCACCGCGAGCGCATTATTATTGGCACTCAACAGGAACCCGCCTCCACGCCAACAAATACTTCGCCATTGCAACAACCGGAAGAGAAAGAAAAATGTTAAGTCATATCTGGTGGTCACTACCATTAACCCTGCTCGTATTTTACTTTGCCAAAAAACTGTCAGTGCGGCTCAAATTACCTATATTTAATCCGTTATTAATATCAATGACCGTGATCATTCCCTTGCTACTCATGACACATACTCCCTACAAACACTATTTTGCCGGTAGCCGGATATTGAATGATTTACTGCAACCTGCCGTGGTCGCCTTAGCTTTCCCTCTCTACGAACAGCTTCACCAAATCCGTGCCCAATGGAAATCGATTATTACCATTTGTTTTATCGGCAGTATTGTTGCAATGGTCACCGGCACTGCCATCGCATTGTGGGCAGGTGCAACCCCCGAGATCGCGGCGTCCATTCTGCCTAAATCTGTAACCACCCCGATTGCGATGGCAGTCGCCAATTCCATTGGTGGTATCCCTGCTATCAGTGCCGCTTGTGTCATTGCCGTGGGTATTTTGGGTGGAGTCTTTGGGCACAATTTGTTTAATATTCTGCGAATAAAAACTCAGGCTTCACGCGGATTGGCGATGGGCACGGCATCCCATGCGGTGGGGACAGCCCGTTGTGCTGAGATGGATCATGTTGAAGGGGCGTACAGTTCACTGGCTTTAATGACTTGCGGCATAATTACCTCTCTGGTTGCACCTTTTCTATTTCCGGTATTGCTCCATCTGTTTGGCTGATCTTTATACGCTGATGAGTGTTGTACATATAACACCCAAAAAAATAGTTATCAATGAGTAACGAAAAAGTAAAAAAATAAACCACAACCGCGAAAATTTGATATAAGTTGCTAAAAGAACCTCTTTATTACACAAATTTCATTAATTCTATGTCTGTTATCACATTACAAACCTGAGCATACGTCCTAGAATGACCTTCAATTAATTTGGAGATCATTCTATGCAAGCTCGTTTTCACGCTATTTGGTCAGAAATCACGCCTAAATTGCAAGAAGCTCTGTTGCCTTTTATTGATAATGACGATTTTCCAGCCATGCTGACAGCAGAGCAAGTTGAATCAATCAAACAGTTCTGCGGCTTTGATGATCATGCGCTGGCATTTGCCTTATTACCACTGGCTGCATCCTGCTCCATTGCACCTATTTCTCATTTTAATGTTGGCGCAATTGCACGAGGGGAAAGTGGCAACCTCTATTTTGGTGCCAACATGGAATTCGCCGGTGTTCCCTTACAGCAAACTGTCCATGCCGAGCAATCTGCAATCACTCATGCCTGGCTGCGTGGTGAGAAGAAGCTAGTTTCCATCATTATCAATTATTCGCCTTGTGGTCACTGCCGCCAGTTTATGAATGAATTAAACAGTGGGGCACACTTGGAAGTTTACCTGCCCAACCGCCCACAATTAACTCTGGCTGATTATCTGCCGGAAGCCTTTGGTCCCGGTGATTTATTAGACGCACCACTGCTGCTGGATACCGTTCACCACGGCCATCAATTAGCCACCAATGACGAATTAATACAGGCAGCGCTAGAGGCAGCGAACCGCAGTCACGCACCTTATAGCCAGTCTCATTCAGGGATAGCGCTACAGGATGAGAAAGGGCAAATTTACACCGGTCGTTATGCAGAAAATGCCGCATTTAACCCGAGTTTGCCACCGTTGCAGGCAGCATTGATATTCATGAATATGTCGGGCAGCGATTGTAAATCCGTCAAACGAGCAGTGTTGGTGGAGGGTGAAAACAGCCATTTATCACAATGGAACGCCACACAATCCACATTAACTGCACTTGGCTGTACAAGAATGGAACGATATACCTTTTGAAGTGAAATAAGAGTCAGTTAACAAAATGGCGATTTATCCCCTCTGTTACCCCTAAGAGGGGTAAAATAAAAGAATTAAATAACATTTAATTAGCCAATTCTGTATGTTATCTCTCATTTTTGCTCATGATAAACATATTTAAGTAACATTTGCTGTACTTATTTTTTTTATCTTCTTAGGATCTATAGCCGATTTTGTTATTGATTGATTAGTCCAAAGAGTAAGCATCATGGAACTGGAACACGAAAGTAAACGTCCTCTCTATATTCCCTACGCTGGCCCCATCTTGTTGGAATTTCCTCTGCTGAATAAAGGCAGTGCCTTTACAGAAGAAGAACGCAGTAATTTCAACTTGCATGGCTTACTGCCTCAAATCGTTGAAACAATAGAAGAGCAGGCCGAACGCGCCTACCGTCAATATTGCGATTTCAAAAATGACTCTGATAAACACATTTATTTAAGAAACATTCAGGACACCAACGAAACGCTGTTCTACCGGCTCCTTGACGCCCACCTCAGCGACATGATGCCTATTATCTACACGCCAACCGTCGGTGAAGCGTGTGAACACTTTTCTGACATTTACCGTCGTGCCCGTGGCCTGTTTATTTCCTACCCGAACAGGGCTTACATTGATGACATGCTGCAAAATGCCACTAAGCAGAATGTTAAGGTTATCGTTGTCACCGATGGCGAACGTATTCTTGGTCTGGGTGATCAGGGTATCGGGGGCATGGGTATTCCTATTGGTAAATTGTCACTGTATACCTCCTGTGGCGGGATCAGCCCGGCTTATACCCTACCGGTTGTGCTGGATGTCGGTACTAATAATCCACAGCGTTTAAATGACCCGCTGTACATGGGCTGGCGCCATCCACGCATTACCGGCAAAGAGTATGATGAATTTGTGGATGAGTTCATTCAGGCTGTGAAACGCCGCTGGCCTAACGTATTGTTGCAATTCGAAGACTTTGCCCAGCAAAACGCCATGCCACTGCTGAGCCGCTATCGCGATGAGCTGTGTTGCTTTAACGACGATATCCAAGGCACCGCAGCCGTTGCCCTTGGTAGCTTGATTGCGGCCAGCCGCGCTGCCGGCCGTCAGTTGAAAGATCAGACAGTGGCATTCCTCGGTGCAGGTTCCGCAGGTTGTGGTATCGCAGAGCAGATAGTCGCCCAAATGAAATCCGAAGGATTGAGTGATGAACAGGCTCGCGCCCGTGTATTCATGGTTGATCGTTTTGGCTTGCTGACTGATAAGCAGCCGAACTTGCTGGACTTCCAGAGTGCATTGGTACAGAAGAGTCCAACCCTGCAATCATGGGATGTCAGCAATGATTCTCTTTCACTGATGGATGTGGTTCGTAATGCGAAACCCACTGTCTTGATTGGTGTTTCCGGTCAGTCTGGTTTATTCACTGAAGACATCATCCGTGAAATGCACAAACATTGCGAACGTCCAATCGTGATGCCTTTGTCCAACCCGACATCGCGTGTTGAAGCTCGTCCTGAAGACATCATTAACTGGACGGATGGCAAGGCGCTGGTTGCGACCGGAAGCCCGTTTGCTCCGGTAAAATATAAGGGTCAGGAATATCCAATAGCGCAGTGCAATAACTCCTACATCTTTCCCGGGATCGGCTTGGGCGTTATCGCTTCCGGAGCCAAACGCGTTACGGATGATATGTTGATGGTATCCAGCCGCGCATTGGCGGATTGTTCACCGCTGGCACAAACAGGCTCAGGCCCATTACTGCCACCGATTGATGATATCCAAGAGGTTTCTCGCAAAATAGCCAAAGAAGTTGCGAAGAAAGCTCAAATTCAAGGCGTAGCGATCGTCACATCAGAAGATGCATTAGATGAAGCGATTGAGCGGAATTTCTGGAAACCAGAATATCGCGTTTATAAACGGACTTCATTCTAATAATCTCCTTAACAAGCCTGCCAGCAATATTGGCAGGCTTTTATTCTTATCGCTCTCAATTTTAATAGTAAATTTATCTTATAAAATCCACTAATACGCCCCATAACTGACATGTCCACATTGGATTAAATAAGTTCTACTATAACTCACTGAAAACTTGCTTAGGTTTTTCAAGTGAAGTAGCCTTTAGCCCATTGATCCATAAGTATATAAGGCACACAAAAATAATGTGGAAACGCTTGATTATTGGTCTGATTCTCATTATTGCTGTCCTGATGCTGGCAGCTATTATGCTTGATCGTTGGATTAGCTGGAGAACTGCCCCTTACATCTTTGATGATCTCAGGCAACTGCCTGAGCGAGAAGTGGGTATGGTACTTGGCACATCCAAATATTATAAAACAGGTAAATATAACCAATATTATTTCTACCGTATCCAAGGAGCGGTAAATGCTTACAATAGTGGAAAAGTTAAATACCTGCTATTAAGCGGAGATAATGCCCAACATAATTATAATGAACCCATTACCATGCGTAAGGATCTGATCAAAGCAGGAATCCCTGCCAGTAGCATCGTGATGGATTTTGCCGGTTTCAGAACGCTGGATTCGATTGTCAGAACTCGCAAGGTATTTGATACAGACGATTTTACGATCATCACCCAACGTTTCCATTGTGAACGCGCCCTGTTTATCGCTATGCATTTAAACATAGAAGCACAATGTTACGCAGTACCTTCACCCAAGAATATGATGACCGTGCGTTTCCGGGAAGTATTTGCCCGTCTTGGAGCCTTGACTGACCTCTATATCTTAAAACGTCAGCCCCGATTTTTAGGCCCCTTAATGCCGATCCCTGCTCCACATGCGGTTCCGGTTGGCATTCAAGGCTATCCTGCTGTATCACCAGAAGAGTTGCAGGAATTAGAAAAAAAACCGCGCGGGAAATAAAGAACGAAAAAAAAGAGCCTATTAGGTGTCAGGGATAGGCCCTTCACTTTTGACTAAATCGACTTTTGACTAAATCGACTTCTTACCAAATTTCTGCTTATGCCTTACCTGCCAGCTTTGTTGTTAATCCACGCCAAATTTGTTCCATTGGCCCTTGTGAATAACGTTTCAGCCACCAGCAGGCAAACCAGATATTCAATGCCCAGATAAATGGAATAAACGCCATTAATTCCAAACGGGTAAACTGCCCAAACAGCTCAAGACGATAAAAAAGCGTGGTACAGATCAGCGTTTGCAATAAGTAGCTGCTTAATGCCATTTTCCCAACCTGCCGAAGCCAAAAAGTCACTCTCCAGCATGAAATAGTGGGCCAGAATCCGTAAATCATAGAGATATAAGCTAATGCCAACAACGGTGTTGCCAATTCAGTAATCGTATACCGGACAGTCCATGACGCAAAATAACTGTAAGGATATAAATACTGTATTGATAAAGCGGCACATTGGATCATCATCCCAACGGGAATTAGACATAATGCCAAACGACGGTAATGTGTGCGGCTAAATTCGCCTTTAAGCCAACCATTGCGCAGTAACATGGCACCACCAAGCATAACCCCGATGATTTGCCAGCCATATTGCACAATCACCACAATCATCGCACCGCTTATTTGACTGATGCGATGTTCTACAGCCAGTAATCCACCATACGTTTTCCAGTAACCTTCATGAAAAATATCGTCCTGTGTTGGCAGCCAGAACGCATTATTTTCCTCTACGGGAAACAGTCCCAGAAGATAAAACATCATTACGCCAAATAAGTAAAAAGTCACTGCTGTGCCAAACAACTTTTGGCGGGTATTGATAAAATGCCACGCCAGTAAGCCGACAATGCCATATGACAACAAGATATCACCATCCCATAGCAAAACCCCATGCAGCAAACCAATCACAGCCAAAATCAGTAATCTGGGAATATTCCAGTCACGTCCTCTCTGCCGGAGCAATTCGAGTGATGCCCCAAACAACAGCGTCAAGATGAACAGAAACTTTCCTTGAGTAAAAATACTCAGAACAGACCAAGTCACCACATCAGAAAATGAAACTAACTCTTTATAAAACAGATTAATATAGGCAGCATATGGCAAGGCAAAACCGGAAATATTCAACAGCAATATTCCCAGAATGGCGAAGCCGCGTACGCTATCAAGCATCTCAATTCTCTGATGTGTCACGCCATTACAACCATGTCCCATAATAATAAGAATTCATCATGACAGGTGCAGATGACACACGGAACGCAGAAATTCCTGCCGTGTATTCTGGCTGGTTTTAAATAACCCTCCCAGAGATGTTGTCGTCGTCGTACTGGTTGCATCACGAATGCCACGTGCTTTCACGCAATAATGAACAGCATCAATGGAAACGGCAACATTGTTCGTGCCAAGCAGCGTTTGCAGGGCAATCAGGATCTGCTGGGTCAAACGTTCCTGCACTTGTGGGCGTTGTGCGAAAAACTGGACAATGCGGTTAATCTTCGACAAGCCAATCACTTTATCCTTAGGGATATACGCAACGGTGGCTTTGCCGTCAATAATGACAAAATGATGTTCACAAGTGCTGGTCATCGTAATGTCACGCACCGTCACCATTTCATCCACTTTCATTTTATTTTCTATTAACGTTATTTTCGGAAAATTGTTATAATCCAGCCCTGAAAATATCTCATCCACATACATTTTCGCGATACGACTTGGTGTATCCGCCAAACTATCATCACTCAAATCGAGATTTAACAGTTTCATAATTTCTGTCATGTGTTCCTCAATGCGTACTTTACGCACCTCTGGCTCCAGAGTTTGCTCACGCAATGGGGTTTCAAGACCACGGGCAACCAGTGTCGAATGCACCAGCGCTGCTTCTGTACTTAAGGATGACATCTGTTTCTCCAAGAATAATACCTTCCGTCACCTGACGGGTAATCGAACACTTATTTTACGCAGATATCCGTGATATGTAACACCACACGGTATTCGCTCACATTATATCTGCGCATAACTATACCTGTACGTCATCAATGCGCCAAATCAGGATGGCACCCGATGAATTTTACTGCGATAAAATACCAGTAACCCGGCAATGACCAAACCAATAAATGCGATATAAAGGGCAAGTTCCAGTCGGCCTGTCAGCGATGTTGAAATGGCTGACAACATCGGCCCGACCAATTGTCCCAGTGCATAGCCTGTAGTCAATAGTCCTGCCATATAACGAGCATGATTTGGCGCCAATTCACGGCCATACTGCAAAGCCAGTTGCACCGCACACATAAATCCACCACCCACCAACAACGCGCCAATCATCAGTCCACTGATTCCTGACAACATTTCCGACACCAGAATACCCAGCGCCTGAAGCCATAACGTGATCGCCAAGCGGATTTTTGGGGTTGATACATTACGCATCAAAATCCCCAGCATAATGCCAATGACCGAAGCCACACCAAATATTGGCCAGACAAATTGGGCAAACAAACTGTCAGGAAAGCGCTCTGCTGCCATTTGAGAAAGAAATGTTGCGGGCAAGATATAGCCGAATCCGGCCAGACTATAGCTCCATACTAATCGTTTGATTTCCGGTGTCAGCGTGAGTTTTTGAATAACAGTTTGCGGACGGTGCAGTTCGCCACTGCGAGGAAAATGACGACTCACATAAATACTGAATATCAGTGCCAAGACGCCATATAACAACCACGCACTGGCTGCGCTCATCTGCCAGGATTGAATACCTATCGCCAGTATGCCGCTAATAAAGATACCTATACCCGTACCTGAAAAAACAGCCGCACTTAATCCGGGACGGTTCAATTTTCCCAGCTCATCGTTTGTCCACGCTGCTACCAATACCAACGTCCAGCCACTTGCCCAGCCAATAAAGAAACGGGCGATACTGTGCAATATTGGCCCATCCAACAATGCTGAAAGCAACGTGATAACCACTGCGCCCCACAGCCCACTCCACAGGCGGTATTCGACAAAACGCTGCGACCGCATTGCATCATAGGAGCCTGCCAGATAACCAAGATAATTGAATGCCGCGACAATTCCTGCTCCCGTCAATGTGATCTGGGATTCCGCAATCATCAACGGAACTTGTGGAGTAAAAGTGAAACGGCCTATTCCCATTGCAACAACCAAAGCGAAAAAACCGCTTAATGCAATCTGAAAAGCCTGATAATGACGTTCACGAGATGCGATTATTTGATTGCTCATAGTGATTAAATAGTAATTAAATCAATTGGTTTTATTAAGAGAGTCTTCAGTTATAACAAATCATGAATATAATATACATCTTTTATTAACAGTCATTTCTCATGATTCCCCATCAAGGCAATCTTTGCCATAATGCTCCCATGCAAGAATAACCGCTTCAAGAATAGACGCTTGTCCGCAATTTGCGGTACAGGCATATAGGGAGTTCCTCATGGATCACTGTCATACCTCAGGCTTAATCTCACTTGAACAAGCACTGGAAAAACTACTGGAACAAACCACTCCTCTGACTACTACAGAAACCATTCACCTGACTGAATCTGCCGGACGCATTACCGCCACCGATATCATTTCTCCCATCAACGTTCCTTCTTTTGATAACTCCGCAATGGATGGTTATGCGATTCGCCTTGCCGATCTGAACGAAAATCAGATTTTGCCCGTGGCTGGCAAGGCGCTGGCTGGGACACCATTTCAGGGAGTATTGCCGACTGGCAGTTGCATTCGCATTATGACGGGTGCCCCCATTCCTTCTGGGGCTGATGTCGTTGTGATGCAGGAACAAGCAGAAATCACTGAAACGGGAGTCCGATTCACTCATCCGGTAAAGCAGGGGCAAAATATTCGTACCATTGGGGAAGATATCACCCAAAATACCGTAGTATTGCCAAAAGGGATCAAGCTTTCTACCACACAACTGCCTCTGATCGCTTCACTGGGTATTGCAAAGGTTGAGGTTGTCCGCAAGCTGAAAGTCGCTGTTTTTTCTACTGGTGACGAATTACAAGCCATCGGTGAGCCTTTACAGGCAGGACAAATTTACGATACCAATCGCTTTGCTGTTCGCCTGATGCTGGAAAAACTCGACTGTGAAATTATCGATCTGGGTGTGATCCGCGATGATCCCGTTATATTGCGCCAGACTTTCATTGATGCAGATAAGCAAGCTGATTTAGTGATCAGCAGCGGCGGTGTCTCCGTGGGTGAAGCGGATTACACCAAGCAGATTTTAGATGAAGTGGGCAACATCAGTTTTTGGAAACTCGCCATTAAACCGGGAAAACCTTTTGCATTTGGCAAACTGGAAAATGCGTGGTTCTGCGGTTTGCCGGGCAACCCTGTTTCTGCCGTGCTGACATTCTACCAATTGGTACAACCACTGATTGCCCGCCTGTCCGGTTTTACCGCCTGGCAACCGCCGATACGCCTTACTGCCAAAACGACAACACCATTGAAAAAATCTCCCGGCAGATTAGATTTCCAGCGCGGTATCACTGCCATCAATGAAAATGGCGGGTTAGAAGTACAAACTACAGGACATCAAGGTTCCCATATCTTTAGTTCATATAGCCTCGGTAACTGTTTTATCGTCTTGGAGCAAGAACGTGGGTATGTTGCGGCGGGTGAAACAGTACAAATCGAATACTTTAATCATTTATTGAAAAATCAATAAGATAAAAAATGACTATCGAACTTACTGATGTAGAAACCTTACGTTACAACCGACAGATTGTCTTACGTGGTTTCGATTTTGACGGACAGGAGAAGTTAAAATCTGCCAAAGTGCTGATAGTTGGTGTGGGAGGTCTCGGTTGCGCGGCTTCACAATATCTTGCGGCGGCAGGAGTTGGGACAATCACCCTGCTGGATTTTGATACCGTTTCCCGTTCTAACTTACAACGACAGATTCTCCATCGTGATGAACGCATTGGTATGCCTAAAGTGTATTCTGCAGCACTGACACTGAGGGAGATTAATCCGCATGTCACCATCCAGTCCGTTGAGGGATTATTGGATGATCCTGCCCTGGATACATTAATCCACCAACATAAAGTTGTACTCGATTGTACGGATAACGTTGCCATCCGTGAACAGCTCAATCGTTTGTGTCACGGGCGTAAAATACCGTTGGTTTCTGGGGCAGCGATCCGCATGGAAGGTCAGCTTTCTGTCTTTACTTACCAACCGGAAGAGCCTTGTTATCGTTGCCTGAGCCGATTATTCGGAGAAAACAGCCTGACTTGCGTTGAAGCAGGTGTCATGGCACCACTGGTAGGAACAATGGGTTCTTTACAGGCTATGGAGGCAATAAAATTACTGGCTCAATATGGAAAAGTGAGTTGTGGCAAAGTCATACTCTTCGATGCCATGACGATGCAGTTCCGGGAGATAAAACTGCCTAAAGATCCTAAGTGTGAGATTTGCAGAGAACATTGATCATAGCCCCGTAAACTATCGGGGCTATAATAACCATCAGGCAAAATTATCCGCCGATTCCCTGACTTCTCAGATACTCATCGTAAGTACCTTTAAAATCAACAATCTTGTCAGATTTAATTTCCAGAATACGGCTGGCCAATGAACTCACGAATGCACGGTCATGGGAAACGAAAACCAGTGTTCCTTCGTATAATTCCAGTGCAAGGTTAAGAGACTCAATAGACTCCATATCCAAGTGGTTGGTCGGTTCATCCATGACCAGAATGTTAGGTTTGTGCATCATCAGTTTACCAAACAGCATCCGGCCTTGTTCACCACCTGAAAGTACTTTGACTTTCTTCTTGATATCGTCCTGACCAAACAGCAAGCGCCCCAGAATACTGCGCACTGCCTGCTCATCATCACCGTCACTTCTCCATTGGCTCATCCAATCGAAAACGGTCATATCGCAATCAAAATCACTCGCGTGATCCTGCGCATAATAGCCAATGGTGCTGTTTTCAGACCATTTAACCGTGCCGCTATTTGGTGTTTCTTCGCCAATCAGCGTTTTCAGGAATGTCGTTTTACCGATACCATTTTCACCAATTACCGCCATCTTTTCGCCGACTTCCATCAGCAGATTCAGATTTTTGAACAGTGGCCCGTTATCATAGCCTTTGGTTAAGCTTTCCAGTTCCAACGCATTACGGAACAGTTTCTTATCCTGATCAAAGCGGATATACGGATTCTGGCGGCTGGAAGCCTTCACTTCTTCTAGCTGGATCTTATCAATCTGACGGGCACGAGAAGTCGCCTGTTTGGATTTAGAAGCGTTGGCACTGAAACGGCTGACGAATGATTGCAATTCGGAAATCTGTGCTTTCTTCTTCGCATTATCTGCCATCAAGCGTTCACGAGCCTGCGTTGCAGCCACCATGTACTCATCATAGTTGCCGGGAAACAGGCGCAGCTCGCCATAATCCAAATCAGCCATATGAGTACATACGGTATTCAGGAAATGACGGTCATGGGAAATGATGATCATGGTGCTGTCACGGTCATTGAGCACTTGCTCCAACCAACGGATAGTAGCAATATCCAAGTTGTTGGTTGGCTCATCGAGCAGCAAGACATCAGGATTAGAAAACAACGCCTGTGCCAATAATACGCGCAATTTCCAGCCCGGAGCCACAGCACTCATCAAGCCATAATGCAAATCGACAGGAATACCCACGCCCAGCAATAATTCACCGGCACGGGATTCAGCGCTGTAACCATCCATCTCACCATAAGCGACTTCCAGATCAGCCACACGATAGCCGTCTTCTTCACTCATTTCTGCCATAGCATAAATGCGGTCACGTTCCTGTTTGACTTTCCACAGTTCCGTATGCCCCATGATGACAGTATCCAGCACGGTATACTCTTCGAAAGCAAACTGATCCTGACGTAATTTACCCAGACGCTCATTAGGATCAAGGCTGACATTACCGGCCGTTGGCGTTAAATCTCCGCCCAAGATTTTCATGAAAGTAGATTTACCTGCCCCATTCGCACCAATCAAACCATAACGGTTGTTGTTGCCGAATTTGACAGAAATATTTTCAAACAGTGGCTTGCTGCCAAACTGCATAGTGATGTTGTTTGTACTTAACACAACTTTTGCTCTTAAAGTGAATAAAAAGGGAATTTGAAAATCGATAGCCGCGCATTATGCCACAACAAGAAAAAAGTATCGCCAGAATGCGCTCGCCCATCTCTCATAACTCAAGGAAAATCCAACATAACAGTATGAATAATAAATAGTTGTAAAATTTAAAAGCCTAAATAATCAGACAAAGAAATATGGGAAAAGGTGCGATATTACTATAGTCTGCATCTGGATTTCCGACTCAGCAACTTGATAGATTAAGAGTATATAGGAAGCATACAATGCAAAAAGTGAGATGGGGTATTATTGGTTGTGGTGATGTCACTGAAGTAAAAAGTGGTCCGGCTTTTTATAAACTGGAAAACGCTGAATTGGTGGCGGTAATGCGCCGCAATGCAGATTTAGCCAAAGATTTCGCTGAACGGCACAATATCAGAAAATGGTATTCAGATGCTGAATCTCTGATTAATGACCCGGAAATTGATGCCGTTTACATTGCCACCCCGCCCTCTACCCACAAAAAATACACCATATTGGCAGCACAAGCCGGAAAAAGTATTTATGTCGAAAAACCGATGGCATTGACATTCGAAGAGTGCAACGAAATGATTGCCATCTGCCGATTTCAAAAAGTTCCTCTGTTTGTCGCTTATTATCGCAGGGCATTACCACGATTCATTAAAATAAAAGCGTTAATTGACTCGGGAGCAATTGGCACACCACGAATTGTACACTGTATGCTATTCAGGGAATTATCTGCCCTCTATCAAGATCCCGACAATTTACCGTGGTTTGTAAAACCAGAAATATCTGGTGGTGGATTATTTGTTGATTTGGCTTGTCACACACTGGATATATTGGACTTTCTGCTTGGTAAAATTATTTCTGTTAAAGGACATGCCAATTCACAGGCAAAAGCCTATCCGGCCGAAGATTGTGTTTCCATGTCATTTATGTTCGAGAACAATATTCAGGGCGTTGGTATTTGGAATTTTGTCGCCAGTGCCCGGGAGGATAAAGTCGAAATTATCGGAACCAAAGGCAAGATAACTTTTGCTACATTTGGTGATTCCCCCATTTCATACTACGACAAAAATAATCAACTGCATCAATATCATTTTGAAAACCCCAAACATATTCAAATGCCATTAATCCAGACAGTGGTCGATGAAATACAAGGTAATGATATTTGTCCATCCAATGGGGAGTCTGCCGCCCGTACCAGTTGGGTTATCGATGAAGTATTAAAAGAGTATCGAGAGATCTTATACGTCAATTCCTAAAAGGGATCACGCCAAGACCGGGGGGCCAGTATTAAGCTGCACCCCTTAATTATCTAAACCCACCCATTATGTTAATTCTGTTTTGTTAGAAACTAATTAAGATTATCAATCCTGACCAATTGAATTATATAAATCTATATTGTAATTTAAATACCGAGAATTTAATTAAAGAAATGTTTTTATTAAACACATTCAAATATATAAATAACCTAAGTTAGGTTTTCTCATGGGTTATTTTTACTATATACACATGATGTTTTAATGTCCTTTAGATAACCATCTTTTCAAGATAAATTAGGAGAAAGTGAATGAACAAGCTAATTCTTCCCTCTGATATATTATTAAAAGAGGAACAAACTGTTTCGTTGACCCAAGTAGATCTCACCAAAGAAGATTCATCTCTGCTGGAGTTGCTGCAACAACAAACTCAAGCCGAAGAGAGTCTCACACAACAGGTCGGGCCACGTTGGTATCGCGCTGGTTCAGGCCCTAGACCAATTCAGGGCGGAGTGTATATTCCTGGTACAACCCTGTCTCCCTTGAACGGACAAATTCCTTCAGGAATTGTGAGCTCCATTCTGTGTAACTATGACCGATTCAATTGGGCTGGCTGGCAAAATCAGATCACACTGCGTCTTTTCATCACCACCCCGGATAATTCTGCTGCATGGGAAGCATTTCTGTATGTAGCCAACGGCTCGACCATGGTCAGTGCTGTGGGATTGAATATTCCGGCAAACTGCAGGATTACTCTGCAAATGAAAGTCGGAAATATCACGGGCGGGTTGTATCAGCCGCCGTACATTTCGACCTATGACTGCACGGTAAATTATAATTAACAAGAATTATTAAGGGCGCGCCTTTGGTTATGAGCCAAAGACGCGTTTCTGAATATCTGGTTGGCCAATTAATCCTAATCAAATTTTTCATTCTTACCAATGACTAATCCTGTGACAATGACGTTATCAGACTGAGTGTAAAGTGATTTATTTTTAAAATGAAATAACCATTGATTTTATTATTGCATTATCCCTCAATATCCTTTTTCTAGTAAGATTGAGAAATATTAACCCACTATTATTCCCACTATCGGATAATAATATATTTTTGCAATAACTTGAAAATAACAAGCTAAATTTCGCTAAACAACATATTATAAAGGGATGAAATAGCCTCAACATCTTGCATAGACGCAGTTCTTATTATCACTTTTCCTCCTGAGATTAAAATTATTTGTCATACCTTTTTATCGAAGGAACTTTATAATCACTAAAACGATCCAGTAATAAAGCGGGATCTTGTTCAATAATTGCCATATGGCGATATTTTTCCTGCAAGAATTGTTCATCTGCCATTTTATCAATCATTGAAATCAGGGGATCATAAAACTGATTAATATTGAGAATACCACAAGGTTTGTTATTCAGGCCAATCATGCTCCAGGTAAAAACCTCACTAAACTCCTCCAATGTGCCAAAACCACCGGGTAACGCAACAAAACCTTCTGCCAGTTCGATCATTTTACTTTTACGTTGGTGCATGGTTTCTACCACATGCAGTTCAGATAAGTTTTTATGGGAAATTTCACGTTCTTCCAATAATGTTGGGATCACACCAATAACTTTTCCCCCTTCCTTCAAAACAGTATCCGCCACAGTTCCCATGATCCCCACGCTTGCACCACCATAAACTAAAGTAATGTCGCGTTTAACTAATTCTTTCGCAAAAGATATCGCACTTTCTTTATAAATTTCAGTAATACCCAGACTTGAACCACAATAAACCGCTATGCTCTTAATAGATCGGTTTTTTCCTGAGGAATTTTTCACTATAATCTCTTTCATTATTAAACTCCGTCGTTATTTTTAATTTCCGATTATACGCCAGCCTAATAAATACACAATTGATAATACAGTTGAGTTATATCTGTTTCACTGCGAAGATAGATCCCTTAAATAACATGTTGTAACTGAGGTTTCTGTAAATGTCTCTTTCCAAACATCGGGCAGGTGCTTTTCCACTGCTTCCCGTGATTTTGTTGTTGCTGTCAATGACATCAATTCAGGCTGGTGCCTCACTGGCTAAAACAATATTCCCTGTCATTGGGGCACCTGGTGTCACGGCCCTGAGACTTGCATTAGGAACAATTATCCTATTTTTGATTTTTAAACCGTGGCGTCTGAAATTTCAACGGGCTTCATTAGTTCCCCTTTTTGCCTATGGCATTTCACTCGGGGCAATGAATTACCTGTTTTATATGTCACTATCCCGCATTCCTCTGGGTATTGCCGTTGCGCTTGAATTTACAGGGCCTTTGGCCGTAGCTATGTTCTCCTCTCGACGTCTATTGGATTTCCTCTGGATTGCCTTGGTTATCGCCGGTTTGGGTTTTCTGTTACCCGTTGGAGATAGCGTCACCACGCTTGATCCTATCGGTATTTTATATGCATTGGGAGCAGGTGTTTTTTGGGCACTTTACATTATTTTCGGGCAACGTGCCGGTGCAGGCTATGGCGCTGCGACCGTTTCTATTGGTTCATTGATTGCTGCTTTTATCTTCTTCCCAATTGGGTTAATACAAACTGGCCCTGAAATATTGTTTAATGTTTCGCTGCTGCCTATTGCACTGGGAATAGCGATTTTATCCACCGCATTCCCTTATACTTTGGAAATGATAGCCCTCACTCGTCTGCCAGCCAAAACGTTTGGGACATTAATGAGCCTTGAGCCTGCACTGGGCGCATTATCAGGCATTATCTTCCTTAACGAACACTTGACGATGACCCAGTGGACGGCGCTGTTCTGCATTATATGTGCCTCCATAGGTTCAACCTTTACTATCAAGCAAAAAGCTAAAATAGAAAAAGTAGAATAATTACTTTATCCCCAAAATGCTGGCATTAACGATGAAAACCGGAGAAAGCCCCGTATTCTCCGGTTTTTATTTACATTTTCTCCAATGAAAAACCTTTCAATACGACAACTATCAATACAATAGAAATAATCGATATGACTCCTGATAAGATGTCAGCTAAATTTATTTCATCTAATAAGTATACCCAATAAAGTTCAAATTGTAGTTCAGATAGCAAAGCAACAAATTGAAATATAACGGGTATAACTCATTATCTGGAATTAAGAGGACATTATTATGAGTACAGCAAAATTAATCAGAACCCAAACTTCTGACCTGATTTATACCCGCAATAATATTGATGAAGGCATTAAACAAAGATCAATTTATATCTTGAATCATATGGTGACTCAATTTATCGACCTGTCTATGCTGACGAAGCAAGCTCATTGGAACATGCGTGGCCGGAACTTCATCTCTATTCATGAAATGCTGGATGATTTTCGTGACGCAATCACCGAGCACCTTGATACATTCGCTGAACGAGCCGTTCAATTGGGAGGCACAGCTTTGGGAACGATTCAGGAAGTGAACAAACATACAATCCTGAAAAGTTACCCAACAAATATTCACGATGTACAGGATCATTTGAAAGAACTGGCAGAACGCTACGCCATCGTCGCTAACGCTATCCGTCAAGCAATTGTTGATGCGGAAGATGAAAATACCGCAGATATGTTTACTGCGGCATCCCGTGATCTCGACAAATTTTTATGGTTTATCGAAGCAAATACTGAGCAATAAAATAAAAATATTATTTTTCATTACGTTAAGGTCACATTAGTGGCCTTTTTTGCATTAAATTATGTTAATAATAATAAAAGTGTTAATAACGATAAAAATACAAAAAACAGCAGTCATCATCTAAAAAATCATACTAACCTTTAAAAAAATCATTTTTCTCTCTATAATCCCTGGTTGGTGTAAAAGTAAACATGAGGACTCCATACGATGGATAACGAAGTAAAAGACTCTAATGGTGCGCAGCTGAATGATGGTGACTCAGTTCAGGTGATTAAAGATCTGAAGGTCAAAGGCACTTCCAAGACACTAAAACGCGGTACATTGATCAAAAACATCCGCCTGACTCATCGTGATGATGAGATTGAGTGTAGTGCTGATAAAATCAAAGGATTAGTACTGAAAACCTGCTTCCTGAAAAAAGTAGTATAAATAGCCGTTACAACGCCATTTCTGTTTAAAGGATAAATAATATTATCTATTATATTATTTATCCTTTTTCATTAATTGCATTAAAATCGAATCGTATTTCGCCCTGCTTCTACCCTTTCTTAAGCCACATCATATCAGAACAGCTAACGAGTTCCGTTACCAGTGAAGTATGACTGCAAAAAAGCCATGATATCACTTTACCGATTGATGTCGTTTGCCTATCCACTCCAATAGTAGATCTGATTCTAATGCACAGAGAACTACTGCCCTTTTAAAGGGCACAGTTGGTATAATAGGAATATTATTCGCCACCAAAATATCCAATGGACGGTAATCATTTGACGAAAATAGAAAATATAAAATTTTACCTAAATAAAATGCAAAAAACAAAACCCGCTTGATTAACAAATCATGGTATTGATTTGTTATGCAACATTATCGATTAACACTTATAACAATATTTCATAATGTGAGAAAACAATATTATTATTTTAAATTTTTCATAAAAATCAAATTCTACCTTACTTACTGTTATATAATATAAATATTAACCCAAAACAACCAGTTAATAAAAAAATAAAGAAATTATTTGATAAACAAAAAACAAACCCTTGACATAGGGAAATATAAAATTAGACTCAATATCGCCAGCAAGGTAATAGTCATTTTAATTTATTAACAGCCTAACTAAAAAATAGGGGAAATAAATGGAAATTGAATTTATTGAAGAATCCGAATCGTCTGTTGAAGTTCTTTGCAATAGCGTCGGATGTCCATAAGCTAACTCCATCCCCCTTTTATAAAAAGGGGGATTAATAATGACTTACATCTAAAAAGAATAAACATGAATACTAAAATCAAAGAGATAAATATTTATTTATCTAAGCTCATATCAAATCCGAAATATTCTATAAAGATGCATGAAAACCCTCATAAATTTATGATAGAGCATGACATCTCTAAAGAAAATAAAGAATTAATTATAAATTTCTTCAAAATTAACGGGGATAAATTTGTAAAATCATCTATTTTGCAAAAAATAAGAAGAATGGATGGGCTAATATCAGCCCTACCCATTCTATATTCCTATTTAGGAAAAGAAAAATTTGAATGTAAATTTGAAGAATATTTTATAAACCTTAGTTTCAACGATAATGTCAAAAAAAACCCGATTTTTGAATCAGTATTTTTTTGTAGGCATATAATAAAAAACACCAAAGATAACATTATAAAAAGCATAGCGTTATATGAAAAAGAAAAAAATAAAATAATAATTAACTTAGAAGTAAAAACATCAGATAACGAAAAAGAAAACAATGGGAATGAAATAGAAAACAATGAGATACCAGAAGCTCTACTCATATCAAATCCAACAATAAGGATCATAAAATTCAACATAGATATTTTATCTTTATTATCAGATATTAATAAAAACACCTCAAAAGAAAACTACCAAAAAAAATCGCAAAGAAAAAAAAGCAAAGTGCTTTTCTATAGGAAAGAAAACTCCAATAAAGTCATTTCATTATCGATAGGGAATATAATACACCATATTATTCTGAAAAGTAAAAAACCAATTCTTGTTTCTGAATTATTAGAAAAAACAAACGAATTATTTAACATTGATGAAGGGTCTGTTATATCAACGTTAAAAATACTTAAAGAAAAAAAATTGATATCCTTTAATAAAAAAGTGATCCACAATGAAAAAATATGAAAAAATGGGTGTTGGTGTTAATTATAAGGCATCAATATCTAAAGAGATATACCAAAACATCCAATGTATAGACGTTCTTGAAATACATTCTGAAAAATTTTTCTTATATAATGACGATGATTATTTAGAAAAAAGTTGCAAGGAAGTTCCCATTATCTTTCATGGGTTAGATATGTCCTTAGGGAGCGACGGTTTTTTAGATGATGATTATCTGAATACATTAAAAAACATCATTATTGATAAGAAACCAAAGTGGTATAGTGATCATTTATCTGCAACAAAGCATGATGATATTGAAGTTGGGCACCTGATGCCAATACAATTCTCAGCTGAGAATGCTTTTAACATAATAGAAAAAATAAAGAAAATAAAAGCAGAAGTTGATGATAACTTTATACTTGAAAATATCACTTATTATTACGAAATGCCAGGATCTGACTTAATAGAAATAGACTTCATCAATGAAATAATAACGGAAAGTGATTGTGGAATGTTACTAGATATTAATAATTTATTTATTAATTCAGTCAATCATAATTATGATCCAAAAAAATTCCTTCTTGAATTACCGCTAGATCATGTTGTCGAAATACACTTGGCCGGTGGAAGTTACAAATTTGATATGCTTATAGATACTCATGCGAATAAAATTTGGAATGAAGTCTGGGAATTATACGAATTGGCACTTTCTAAAACAGATACCAATGCTGTAATAATTGAAAGAGATTCTAATATTGATAGCTATACAACTATTATTGACGAAATAACTATAGCACGTGACATTTATAAGAAAGCATATGAAAATAAAAAATGATATTTTCACAGAAAATACAACATTAAGGATAGCATCGATGGCCAGCATCCCTACCAGAAAAGAGGCTTTATTTCTTTCTGTTAGTTCAATATATTCTCAAGTTAATGAGCTCAATATATATTTGAATGGATATAATGAGATACCTGTATTTTTAAATCGACGTAAGATAAATATTTACGTGAGTTCTCAATTTGGCGATTTTGGTGATGCTTCTAAGTTCTATCCTTTAAAAAACAAAAAAGGTTATTTATTTACACTAGATGATGATCTCATTTATCCACCTGATTATATAAAAAAACTAATTTATAAAGTAGAAAAATACAAAAGAAAATCTTTTATATGTGTACATGGTAATATCATAGATAAGAGTTCACTCTTATCATATTATAAAAACAAAAAAGGAATACACTTTAGCAAGTCTCTCGATGAAGATACGATTGTAAATATTCCCGGCACAGGAACTTTGGCTTATCATTCCTCACTCCATTCTTTTTCAATGAAATCGTTCCCGATAAAAAACATGTCCGATATATGGGTTGCCGTCATAGCCAAACAGAAAAAAATACCTATCATTTGTATTGATAGAGAAAATTATTGGGTTAGAAATGCCATAACTACTCAAGATTCTCATTCTATATATAGCAATAGAAAAAATCTGGATCAAAAAATATCTGAAATAATAAAAAATAAGGAACTATATAAATTATGAAAAATAAATATAAAGAACAATTAAATAAAAAAGGATACATATTGATAAAAAACCACTTCAGTGATGAAGAAAAAACAGCCATTAATATGGATATTCAGTACCTTTATACGAGGAAAGATACGCCAGGAAAAATCATGAAATATTATGAATCCAGCATAATTGATGGCGGAATCCTACTTAACAGAATAGAAAATTTTATTGATAGCAATGAAATAAAATCTATAAATAAAATAGAGAAAAAAGTCTCCCTACTCCTATCAAGCATAATAGAAGAAAAATACTTACTATTTAAAGACAAGATAAATTTAAAACTAAGCGGAGGAGGGGGATTTAAACCTCACCAAGATCACCCTGCGTTCACCAAATTTATTAAAAAAGAAATGTTTAACATAATGATACCTATTGATGATATGAAAATCAGCAATGGTTGCTTGTACATATCAAAAATCCCATTCAAAAGAAAAATAATGCCTATAAATAAAGGGGAAGTTTTGAAAACCATCTATAAAAAATACAAATGGATACCTATTCAAGCTAAGTTTGGAGACCTTATAATATTTAGTTCGTTTATTCTTCATAAATCAAATGACAACCTAACAGATACTCATAGAAAATGTATTTTTCTTACTTACAATAATTCTTTAGAAGGTAATCTGAGAGAAAATTATTTTAGATTCAAAAGAAAATCATTTCCTCCGATGATAGAACGTGACAGCACCATTGATTATTCAAACTGGAAAAACAAGTTAGCGAGAAAGCTCCTTTAAAGTTAAATTTATTTTTATAACCTTTCCCATTTAATATGAAATGAAATTAATTTTATGAACAAAAATTATTTTTATAGATATCATCTATATAATGAAATCCCAGAAATTAAACAATATCAGGCCAAAGAAAACCTAAGTCTGATGGAATTACCATACCAGATTAACTTAGATTACGAAAAAAACCATGAGGCAATAAGACTTATCAATGTAAATAGATATCCAAATTTTAATGTTGATGAATTAAAAGAAAAAATATGTCAAATAAATAAAATATCTTTTGACAACAATGTACTCATAGGCAATGGGCTTTTAGAAGTCATTCAAACAATTTTATTGTCATTTACGACCAGAGAAACCACATTAATAATACCAGACCCTTCATTCTTTATGTTTACACGATTATCAAAAATATGCCGATTGAATATATGTAAAATCCCTTTAACAAACACCCTAAATCTTGATATACCTGCGATTATTCAAGCTACGAAAAAACACCTGAATCCTATAGTGATTATCGATAATCCTAATAATCCAACAGGAGTGTTATTTGAAAAAAACAATTTAGAAAAAATAATAGCCAATTGCAAATGTCCTATTATTATAGATGAAGCATATATAGCCTATTCAAAGAAAAACTCCAGTTGTTTAAATTTTATCACCGCATATGACAACGTTATTATTTTACGAAGTTTTTCTAAAATAGGTTTTGCCGGGTTACGTCTTGGCTATCTGATTTCAAATAGATACCTAACTTCATATATCAATAAGTTTTCACTACAATATTCATTGTGTGATTTTAAAATAAAGCTGGCACTTCACATCCTAGGCAGACATGGTTCCATTTTAAGATATATAAATGAGATAAAAACATTAAGAGATGAATTGACAACTAAAATATCTAATCTAGAAAATATATTCGTACCCAACAGTCAGGCCAATTTTATTTTTCTTAGTAAAAAAAATGACAAATCCGGAGAAAACACTAAGATAGAAAAACTCAATACTGAACTTATTAAGTTAGGCATAAAAATAAACACATTCCCTAAAAACCTCTCAAAAGTTACTGATAACAGCATTAGATTCTCTATTGGCAATAAAGAAACAAATGATATCGTATTAAATTTAATTATGAAAAACATCTAAAAGGTATTGATATGTATTATATACTCGGATATAAATCAATCATACAATCTATGAATGATTCCATATGTCTACATCCTTATCTTTATCATTCTTATGACGACTTCATTAAAAATAAATCTGTTTTTTCTGTCATTCCAAATAAAAAATTCCCCGTATTTACATCTTATAAAGAAGGATTGAAGTTTTGTCAAAACCATCTTATTTCATTAAAAGATAAGTTTTCTGAAAATACCGAAAAAATTGAAAATATGATAAAAAACAAAATATTTTATGAATGGTTTGATACATTAAAAGACCATGATGAAATTTACACTTTGATTAATAAAATTATTAAATTAGTTATAATAAACAAATTATCTTCGTACACAAATGGAACGACAAAAAACTCAATTGGGCTGGCCTGTATTGACTTCAAAGATAATTTTAGCAAACAAGATTTTTTAGAACTTATTTTTCATCAATTAATACATATGGTTTTATTTATTGATGATATCGCAAGCAGTCATATGAAAGAAGATGATAAACTAATCACAGTAGAAGTAGAAGGCATTAAATCTATATTTAATGATAATAAATTCCCCATATACACTCTGTTCCATAGTTATATCGTTGGCGTGGAAATATTTAACTATAGAAGTGAATTATTTGGGATAAAATCAAACTCAACATATCATGGAACAACCGAAAGAATTATAAAATTATGTCAAACAATGGCAATTTCAATAGAAAAAAACATCTTTTTATTCTCAAATAGAGCAAAGGACATATTCAATCTATCAAAAAAATTGATGCCCTATACAAACAATTAAGGAAATAAAATGGAATCAAATAACTTGACGTTATTTAATGAAGTTAAAAATATTATTAACACTAAAGAATATAATCTTTCAGAATACAACCCCAACGTTATTTTTCATAAATTAAAAAAAGGAAACATTGATAAAAACACAAAGCGAGACATTAATGAAAATATAAATAATTTAGGCTATGTATATATTATTAATTTTGATAAAGAAGACAATGTAAATGATGTGGCCATTTTTTTAGAAAACATCTTTGGAGAAACCATAAACAATAAAAATAGAAAACATAAAAAATATGAAATAATAGAATCACAAAAAAAACCAAAATGGTTTTTTGAATCTCATTATTCTCAACCTGTACATACAGATGAAGGTCACGAGAAAACACAACCTGATACACTGGCTCTTTATTGTGAAACGCCCTCTGAAATTGGAGGTGATAGTATATTGGTTAGTGCAAAATCTATTTATAACTTATTAGTTGATAAGTATAACGAGAAAATTCATACTTTATTTAATGATGATTGTGTTTCTTTCATTAATAAACAATTCACAAAAAAAATATTTTCAAAAATAAATAAAAATATTGGAATATCATTTTCACCATTAATAAATAACTTTAAATGCACTAAAGAAGTCCATTCTATTCTTAGAGATTTAACTCACCTCATACACCAAAAAGAAAATCAATATAGATTTAAATTAAAAAATAATCAGTGTGTTGTTTTTAGTAACTATTTATATTTGCATTCCAGAACAGCGTTCCTTGAAAATTCAAAAAGAAAATTATATAGATTTTGGTTTTAGGAGATAAATATGAATTTATTTATTGCTGACGCACTGGAGTACAAAGGTAAGATAAATAAACTTGCTGCAGGAAATAAAAATCTCATTTTATTTTTGTTGTTTTTATTTATTCCAGCAAAATCCGGAGGTGTGTTTAATGGTCTGATACACTTATCACACTATATCGTAATCCCAAATAGTGCCACAAGTTGTTTTTATCTATCCATAATATTCTTATTGATATATATTGTTTTTTATTCTTTGCAAAAAAATTTACTGCCTCTGAGACATTCAAATGGATTTATTTCATCATTGATAAATGATAGAACATTTTTTTCATGTAGAATAATTTTTATGATTTATAGCTCTATTCCTATTTCCCTTTTCTTTTTAATCAGTTTATTATCTGATAACAACAATATTGTATCACACATAGCATCTATATTATTTTTAATCACTTCCTTTGCAGTGATTGGATTTTCTTTATCTGAACTCATGATAATTCATACTGTGATTTTGTCATTTTTATTTATATTGTTATCTATATTTAGATATAACCCATTGTGTGATTTTCTTTATACGATTATTATTTTGTCTTTAGCTTTCCAATTATTTATTCAAACTAAAAAAAACAATAAAAATAACATTGTAATAAGTGGTATTTTTCTACAGCGCCTTCCTTCCTTCCATTTTATTAATGGAATTAATTTTCTATCAACCAACAAAACATTCTGTTTAAATATAATAAACTCAATGATAATTTCATTTACCGTCGCTTATTTAGCACGTCAAGAAACTCCCGAAAAGACTAATGACATTGCCATAATATTCTTTGGGTACACGCTGTATATATCAATGATATTATTCTACAAAATAATTCAAAATAACGAAAACCACCTTAGATATTTAATTAACTTCATCTCTATAAAAAATCTATCATTTTTAAAGTGCTGTTTATCTTTTTCTTTTTTCTCTGTATCTTGTATTTTTTTCTCTTTGTTTTTAATGCCTTTATTCCCTATGACTCTATTTATTTATTATTGCATAATGTCTATTTTTACCACATTAATATGTTTATTAAGAACACAATATACAAAACTCATTGCATTATGTTTTATTGTTTTATCTTCTTATCTGTGGGGACATTTTTATGCTTAAAGTTATTGAATTAGAAGCTATTGTCGGTGATAGGAAAATACTTTCAAACGTTAATTGTCAATTTAATATAGGGTTAAATCGTATTATTGGAAGTAATGGAACGGGAAAGACAACTTTCCTTTCTTGTCTGTCTGGCTTAAAAAAAATGAATAAAGGTAAAATTAATTTCATCAAAGAAAATAAATGCCAAAAATTTAATTTGCAAAAACAGGGGTTTTATCTATCTGACAGTGTTGATTTTTATCATTTCCTTACCGGCCTTGATATTATAAACTTGACGAAACGCTACAAAAAATTAAATCAACACTGTCATCTGGATGATTACTTGTCTGGTTTCGGTATATCAAGTTATTTAAATATAAAATTTGGCGATATGTCACTGGGTACAAAAAGGAAATTATTACTGACATCAGCGCTGATGACTGATGTCGATGTTTATATTTTTGATGAACCGACTAATGGATTGGATTTAAAGTCCATCGATTTCTTTAAAGAGCTTATTAACATTTTTTCAGATGAAAAAATTATTATTTTAAGCTCACATGATGAAAAGTTCACACAAGGATTAACCATTAATGATTATAAAATACATAATAATCAGATTGTTAATACGGGACTTTAATTATGTCGGATTTGGATAAATAACCCAAGCATGAGTTATTTATCCTTTTTCAATATCATCAATTCTTCTTTTGATGGTACTTTAGGTTTCTCAATTGGAAATACAGGTAACGAATTCAAAAGACGTGGTCCGTAACGTTTGGTCAATAATCGATTATCATAAATTACCACATCACCATAGCATTCATGGCTACGGATCAATCTCCCTACTTGTTGAATCAAGTTAAAAGAAGCGCTTGGCAAACTTTGCACTTCAAACGGGTAGCGTTTCAGAGATTTCAGCCATTCACTTTCAGTAATAATGATAGGGTTAGTCACGGGCGGAAATGCGATTTTATGAATATGTACCTGTGAAAGATAATCGCCTTTTAAATCCAATCCTTCAGCAAATGACTGTAATCCAACCAGAACGCTGAATTGTCCTTCATCAATGCGCTTGCAATGCGTTTCTACCAATCGATAACGAGGTTGATCACCTTGTACTAATAACATTAACCGCAGGTCTTTGACAAAAGTAAGAAAACCTTCCATTGCACGCTGACTGCTAAATAGTATCAGCATTCCCCTGTGCTTCCCTTCCATCACCTGCAATCGAAAATAACGAGCCATCTCCTCAAGGTGCTGCATTTCATTTTGAATGGTTGGTTCCTGTATCATTTGAGGAATAATTAAACGCCCCTGCCGCACATGTTCGAAAGGTGATGATAAAGTCACAAAACGATCATCATAGTTTTCATGTAAACCTGTCAGTTCCTGAATACGGGAAAAGCTATTCAGAGAACGTAATGTGGCCGAAGTCACGACAACATGCGGAATATTGCGCCATAACAACTGGGTTAATTGTTCACTGACCCGAATGCCGGCACAGTGAAAATAAAGGTGTGATTGGTTTTTTTCATAGCGACGCGTGAGCCATTTTGATATTGGTGCATGGGAAGACTCTTCCTGTGAAGCCAGACGCCACAGTTTTGTCATATTCTCAAAATAGCCCAATGTTTGGCTGGTTTGCAAAATAGAGCGATGTAATCGAACGATATCCTGTTTAGCCGTCTGATCGCTCAAATCATTTAAAATTGCTTCAGCTAAACCGCGCAATCCATCAGTAAGTTTAAATAATTGCTGACAACATAACAGCAAGCTATCGGGTAATTTTCCCAGCTCGAATAGATATTCTTCTGCTTCACTACGTTCAGGCAATAGCGCTTGTGTGACCTCTGCCAGCTCCTTAAAATATTCACGGATAGTTTCACAATGAGTCTGTAATCGGGGAATATTTGCTAAAGCAGGTGGTTTAGCCGGCCTGAACTGAGTCAGATATTGCTCCACATGGCGGACAAACATATCGAGCTGCCCGTTAAGTTGAAATAACGTGATTTCGCCTTCAACTTCCAGTGAATCCCGTGCAACATCGGGAATATGATGACCTTCATCCAATACCAGCAACAGATTTTTTGCCTCCGGTAAAACGGACTCACTTTCCAGTGCGGCCATCACTAAAGAATGATTGGCAACAACAACATCTGCATCTTCAATTTCCCGGCGAGCGAGAAAAAACGGGCAACGGTGATAAAACTGACAATTTCGCGCCAGGCAGTTCATTTTATCCGTACTGATCTTTCTCCACAAAGAATCTGGTAGTGCCAATTTATGATGATCACGTAAACCGTCCCATGCAAAGGTCGTGTAATCACTACGCAATCGGCGACATAACTCCCGTTCCTCACTATTGGCAACTTCCGCCCGATCTTCGACCAAAAACATCAGATCAATCTGCTCACCCTCTGCGGCACAAATGACCTCCAGATTGCGGGGGCAGACATAACGCGCCCGACCAAAAGCTCCCGTAAATTTCAGGTCAGGAATGATCTTGCGTAGCAACGGCAAATCTTTGCTGTAGATTTGATCTTGCAAGGCAACATTGGCTGTACTTACCACCAATGGTTTCTGTTCTGCCCGACTGACTGCAATCCCCGGAATCAAGTACGACAAAGTTTTTCCGACTCCTGTAGGAGCCTCTATCACTAAATGTCTGCCTTCTTCATCCGCCAGCGTTTTTGCGACTTCTGCAATCATTTGACGTTGGGGTGCGCGTGGAATGAAACCATCAATATGGGTAGATAGTGCCTTATACCATTGACTAATTTGATTTTTTATTGAGCTGGAAAGTGCCATGAGTTTTGCTGCTTAAAAATTGGAAGGCTATTCTCGCATAGAGTTGATATCAAATCAGCTTAATCACGCTGCATCTTAAAATCCATTGGGTATATCACTTGTCTGGAATGCAGAAGCCGATATACTTTTGACTTTCTATCTTTTGGCTTTTTATGGCCGTTATAATGCATTATTAAAATCTTATTGGATACAAAGATGAAAAAAATCCTGCTCATTATCATTATATTATTTTCTATCGGTTCCATTGGCGGTGTTTTTCTTGCGGGATTGAATATGTACACACGCTCAACGACTCCAATAGAAAAGCCGCAACAAATTCAGCAGGAAGATGCCCCGACAGGGCAACAATAAATATATCAGCTTTTATCGCAACACCAGATATTGCAGCATATCACGCTACAATATCCGAGATTACGACATCAGGTGAGGAAGCTCATGAAAAATGAATATTTTGTTAGTCCACAATGGTTAAACGAGCATCTCCATGATGAGAATATCGTTATCATTGATGCCAGTGCCCCAATGCCTACCCAATCCATCGATTATCATCAGCTCTGGTTGGATAAACATATTCCGGGAGCCCAGTTCTTTAATCTTGATAAAGTCGCCAATCTACAGACCAACCTGCCACACATGCTGCCTGAGCCGGAAGTTTTCCGCCAAACTGCCAGTAAAATGGGGATCAGTGAAAATCATCTGGTCGTAATTTACGATCAGGGAAACATGTTTTCTGCTCCACGGGCATGGTGGACATTCAAAATTTTTGGCACACGTAATATCCGTATTCTTGAAGGAGGGTTACAAGGATGGCAGCAGGCTGGTTATCCGACTGAATCAGGAGAAGTTATCCGTTCACCTGAAATTTTCAATATTCAGTTTACCCCGGAAAAAGTCTGTGCTCAGGCACAGATCCTTGATGCCCTGCATAACAAGACACCCATACAATTTGTTGATGCCAGAGCGGAAGATCGCTTTCAGGCAAAAGTTCCAGAACCGCGTCCGGGCTTAAGAATGGGTCATCTTCCCGGCGCTAAAAATGTGCCCTGGACAACTTTGATTGATAATGGAAGTTATAAATCAGCAGAAGAAATTACGGCGATATTTAGTGCACAAGGCGTTGATTTAAACCATCCGATCATGACCAGTTGTGGTTCAGGAATGACAGCCGCCGTTTTAGTATTGGGGCTTGACATGATTGGCCATAAGGAAGCGGGATTATACGATGGTTCTTGGGCTGAATGGGGAGCAGACGATTCTCTTCCGTTAGAAAAATAAATGTCAGAAGAATAATAAATAGCAAAGGGCATATTATTACAATGCCCTTTTTTGTTATTAATCATATTGATTCTTAGATTTATAAAACCACTTTGTAGAATTATTTTGTAAATTTGTAAAAAAGTTGGAAATTATTGATTAGACATTTTATGGTATACAAATAGGACGATCATCGCTCCTACAACAGCAATGGCGAAACTGCCAAAATTAAAGCCATCAACTTTCCCCATTCCAAAGAATGTGCTGATATACCCACCGACAACTGCACCAATCACGCCTAAAATCACCGTCATAATGATACCGCTGCTATTATTTCCCGGCATAATCCACTTAGCAAGAATCCCAGCAATTAGGCCAAAGATAATCCATGATAGGATACCCATATACAACCTCCAATATTGATTAGATAGTTTTCTTACGAATCCAATTACGCTTCTATGCCCTAATTTAAGACACTAACAAAAAAAATTGCAAATCTTAAAAGAGAAGATATTTATCAGTAATTAGTAATACTGATAAATAAGTTTACAAAATAACAGATTACTTTCTTATTATTATGGTATCCCTGAATCCGCATTCAGCCAATTAACAATAATGTCATTATAATCTTGGAGGGGTTGCGCCTGTCCCGAAAGACCAGTCTAAAGCCAAGATGTGGTCAATCGGACTGAATATCATGGTGGGGACTTTGAGGTCATAGCCATTCTCTGCGCCAGCCAGCACTTCCATCAGGTCTGATTTACCGGTCATACTGGGTTCATCCCGAGCGTAAACCAATGCTAAAATCGGCGTACTTGGTATTCAAGGGCTGTACGACAAGGCCAAACATCCGCAAAATAAACAGTAAATTCCTTTTTATTATTATAATCTTGTCCCTCGGTTAAAAATATTTCCTTATTTTCATATTGGTCATAAATAATAATTAATATGTGAATACCAGTAATATAAACATCTCTGTGATAATAGCATCCAGGTATAGAATAAATATCGTAATAAGGTTGCTATAGTATGGAAAAATAAAAGGAGTCTGTCAAAACAGGGCTCCTTTTTATTTTCCTGATGGTAATTCCAGAAATTTATTTTTATATCAAGGAAGGCCAGAGATCAAGGTATTGTAAAAGCTAAATATATCAATATTATTATATGTAGCAGCCTCCGTGCCGAACGTGTTTACAATAAGTCCCCATAACGACACATCTCTCTCCATCATATCATTCAGTAGCCAGTATTGTGGGCTATGAGACACTCCATTCAGGCTCCAAAAATGGCTTATTGAATGAATATATTGTTGATCAAATGGTGTACGGTACATCAGACTACCATTAGTGAAACGCTCAACTATGCTGGAATGAAGTATCTTGATCATCGTTCTACCAGCATCAAGCCCTGTATTCTCGGTTATGAATGGTGCATATAATCTATATACCGTATTAATTGTGATATCTATATAAGGCGGCGCCCCCCCGAACGTCATGGCAGTATTATCAATTTGACTTACCCTCCCTCCCGTCATCGACACATCCATTGGATCAAATCCTAATCTCATCAGAAGCGGATAGTCTTCGTGAATTACTGAAAGACTTGGCACAAATTCAGGTGCTGTAAGCTGTAACGTATGAAAACCACTACCCGCAGGATGTTCAATTTCTTGAATCCAGCCATTGTTTATTGCTTGCGTAAAAGCACCTTCTGCCGTTGTCTGTCTTCCCATTATTTGTGCACCTGCTCCTACAGCCCCTCTTCCACTCAGCCCTGGGGCAAAGCTGCCTATCAGTTTTTCCCCCACCCGCCGCATACCACGGGCAATGCCACCGATGGTGCCAGCTCCCAGACTGAACACCCCAGACAAGATGGAAACACCCCCGAGGATCGCAGACGCCTGTGGATTACTCTCTTCAGTGACGGCACTGGCAATGCCTGTCACATCCGCGATCAGACCACTGATAATAGCTAAATCACCCGCCAACGATGCCCCGCCAGTGGGAACGGCCATAACCAGCCCCACGATAAGTCCGATAGCACCAAAGGCAATCCCCAGAATATTGCCCAGACTCATATGCCCTGAGGGATCGGTGTGATTGATCGGATCGCCCTGACAGTAGGCATACGCATTAAGGCCCCCTGCGCCAAACGGACTCCAGCTGTCGGGTGCATTAAAACGCATCAGTACAGGATTATAAGCCCGATAGCCATTGCCCAGATGATAGACGCCGCCGACCGGGTCAAGGCGTTCGCCGTTATAGGCCGGGATAGCCGGATGACGTTCTTCTTCCGCCTGCTGCCCATGCGGCGAATAACGATGGCGGGTCTGGCTGCCGTCCGCTTGGTGACTAAGCAGAACGCTGCTGTGCCCGTCTGTACCCAGCAACTGGCTGTCGTTCCCCGTCACCGTGGCGACGGCTTCTCCTCTGGCACGCAGCAGACGTGTCGCCACCCCGCTTTCCCGCAGGATTTCCACCACCCGGCTGGCCCCGCGATAGTAAAGCTCATGAGTGTTATCTGTTCCGATTTGTTGCTGCACCAACCGGTTGGTGGCGTCGTAAGCGTAAGTACTGGTCGTGTCATCTAAACTGACAGCCGCCAGCCGCCCCAGGGCATCGTAGGTTAACTGCCGGCCCGCTTCATCTTCAATCAAACGCCCGGCCTGATCATATTTCAGGGAAAGCACGGCAGGATACCCCGGATGGGTGTGGGTGATCGTGTGCAACTGGCAGGGGTCTGACGCACTGTAACGGAATGTGGCCGTATCCGTGCTGCCATCTTCAAGGTTGGAGGTGCAGGTCAGGATATTTCCCAATCGGTCATAGGTAAAGCGCTGGCTGGCCAGAACAAAACCGTAGGCGTCGCGCGGGCATTCCACGCCAGTGCACACATAGGCCATCAGCCAGCCGCGGGCCGGATCGTACGTGTAGCTCTCCTGACGTAATACCCCACTCTGCTGTGAATGGGTCAGGCGAGAAGCCAGCTGCCCTTTGACCGTATACGTTTGTTCCAGAGTCAGGGTCTCTGTTGCTGTCTGGATCTGACGGTAGATCTCCCGACCAAACTCATCCCACTCCAGCGCAGTGGCACACGTCTGCTGATGCTGAATATCATACACCTGCCAGCGCCTGACCCGGCTGGCCGCATCATAAGTGAAAGATACTTCAATATCCGTATCCCGGGCGAAAACAGGGCGGCCAAAGGGATCAAAGTGCACACTGCGGTGTGTGCCCGTCACATCTTGATAGCCGGTCAGCACACCAGAGGAGGAGTAAATGTAGTTTGCCTGCCGCTCATTGTTTTCTTCCGCTGTCTCGTCAAAGCGGAAACTTTCCTGCTGCAACCGGCCGGCGGGGGTATAACTCAGACGGCGAGTGGCCTGCCGGGCTGCACAGGCCTGCGTCATGACCCCGGTTTTCGGCTCATAGGTAAAATACTGCTGCATGTCTCCGGCCGACGCCCGGGTCAGAGCATTTCCCAGCATCATCTCATAGTCATACGTCATTGTCTGGCCTGACGGATCGGTCACCTGACAGGGCAACGGAGCCACGTCCTGATAGGTCGCCTGAGCGGTACGGCCACCACAGGTGATTGATGTCTGGCGGTGCAGGCTGTCAAAACTGCGGGTGCCCAGCACGTGTCCACCGGCCTCAATTTGTGTCACCAGATTGCCGCTGCTGAAAGGAGCATAACTTTTCCGGACAACCGTCCCGTCGCTGTGTGTCAGGGTGCTGACCCGCCCGAACACATCGTAGGCGTAAGCCGTCTTTTGCCCCAGTACATCAATGGTGGCCCGCACCCGGCCAAGACCGTCGTACTGATGACTCTGCTGGCTATACGGTTTGCCTGCCCGGTCATACAGCGTGGTGGTCACCGGACGGTGATTTTGATCATACACTACGGTACTTTTGGCAAAACTCAACCCTCCTGCCTGCCGGGTTATCTGCGTGGTACGGGTCACCGGATCGTAATCTTGTTGGGCACTTTCACCGGTATCCTGAATGGTACGATGTTGCTGTCCCCAGTCATCATATTCAAAACGCAGCCGGGCAGCGACGAGGGTTTCACTACCAGCCTCACTACCGTCATCATTGTCCACGGGCAGACGGTCATAATGCGTCTGGCTGACCCCTCGCCCCCAGCTGTCATACGCCGTTTCGGCCACCTTCCGCCAGCCCTGTGCTTCCTGCCCTTTTTCCAGTACCTCCTGCTGATAGGGCCGTCCCAACCCGTCAACGCGGGTGCGTTGCTGGTTGCCCCAGACATCGGTCTGGGTGGTGGTCACGAAACCGTCTTCCTCAAAGGCATAGGCATACTTAATTTCATGGGCATAATCGGTTTCCGCATTCGTGACCTGCTTCAGCAAACGGCCAACGCCGTCGTAATAGTAATCACAGGTACATTTTTGCGCATTCATTTCATGCCGAACCTGACCACTGAACCGTGATTGGGTGCGGTGGGTGGTGTAGCTGAGTTGGTCATGGCCGGTCCACTGGGTGCTTTGTACCAAATTGTCACCCTGTACGCTGTAGCTAAAGGTCTGCTGGCTCGTCCAGCCCTGTCTCGCCGCCGCCGGAGTCGCCTCATGTACGGTCTCTTCAATGCGCTGGAGACGACCATGATCCGGGGAGCTAACGGCATTGATATAGTGAGTCTGTCTTTCATGCAACAACTGGCCGGTGCTGAACAAGCCTTGATAGGTGCGCACCACAGCATAAGCGGCAGGTGTCCCTTCGCGGGTGGGAAATCGGCTATAGCGATAGATTGTCTGGTGTACTGGGGCATCGTCATAAGCCCCCTCGGGGGAGGAGCGGCCCGGCGTGACGGTCTGGGATTTAACAAAACGCACGAAACCGTGCGGCGAAGGCGGGCAATCGTCGCCTTCGCCGTCAGCCGAATAGTAGATCCAGTCCGTGCGAGTGCCGTCCTGAGCTATCTGCATCATGGGATTGCCCGCCGCATCAAATTCCGTCTGGATAACGTCCCCGTCTGGTTCATCATTAAAACGGACGGTAGCCGATTTCGGCATCTGGAACTGTGCCGGCTGCTGCTCAAAGGCAACCCCAATCTGCGCATAATAGTCGGTCCGGTGTTCCCGTTTGCACTGGTTTTGCTGAATGGTTTCTGACACCAGCAAATGGTAGTTGTTATAGCGCCGGGTAATATGGCGTTGCGAGGTGCCGTCATCCCAGATTTCAGTCGAGCCATACTGATAGTCGGTCATCATGCTATAGAGATAGTCTTCATCACGATCCCAGTTGCCAAATCCGCCGTAACCGAGGAAGTTAAGATCGGTATATTGATACGTCCGCACAATAGCCGGGCCATGGCCGGGATACTGGGTGTACCGGGTGACATAGGGTAACGGGGACAAGGGGACATTCTCGGGAAACCGATGCCCGTCAGACTGGTAATCAACGTGCTCAATCAGCCCGGTCGGGAAGGTGATTTCGGTTAAGAGTCGGACGTGATCCCGGCTGTACCCAAGCTGCCAGACCAAAGTCGGATCAATCGCTGTGTTTTTGACCTGTGTGACATACTCATTCTGAAACAATAACTGGATCTCATGGGATTCCGAGGTATCTGGCCAAACCGTTATTTTCGTATGCACACCCAACTCATAGTTAACGGTTAACAGGACTTGTGTTTCATCCGAGATACGGGTCAGATAGGGGATCACACCCCGATTGAAATCCCAGTCCAGCGTTAAGGAGTGCCCCAACGGGCTAAAAATCTGGGTGGGGACTTTGAGGTCATAGCCATTCTCTGCCCCGGTCAGCACTTCAATCCGGCCGGATTTATGGATCACCCGATAAACATTCTGCTTGGTGTCTTTTTCAAAGCGTACGACATCTTGCTTGTACTGCTTCAGGTAGACGGTCTGATCGGTTTCAATCACCTTATAGCGCTCCCCACTCGCCAACATTAACAGCCGGTTTTGTCGGTCATACTGGGTCAAGCCGGACGTAAATCCAATGCCAAAGCCAGTATTTTTAGTATTCAGGGGACTGTATGACAGTGCCATGGTCAGATCAGGGCCAAGGTGATTGTTGCCGCTAATCTGGGCCACCAGCAACGTGTAATTAAACAGGCCGGTTCTTGGGTCAACGCCGCTTGTCGCCGCACTTTGAAAATTGTGGGCGTTGGAGAAAAAAGTATTATTCATTTGAGGCCTCTTTTTACGGTTGGCGTTCAATGCGCTAATCACAGCCAATAAAGCTGTAACTTGAAAGACGACGGGGATAGTTATTCACTGGATATAGGGCCTGTAGGACTATATCCAGTGAAATGGGTTAAATATTAAAAACAGTTCCGTTTTGATGGAACAATAGATTAAATACACGATCTTTTTTACGAGCAGCCACTTTTAATCGATTTAAGAAAAACATCGCGTTTCTCTTCAGCAGTCAGAGTCAATACTCACCGGTTTAAGTTGAATATCATAATAATTCGTATCAAAATAACTATTTATAACAAAGCTACCCCTATTTCCATATTGATCATAAATAGATATTGGACTCACCCCTATGTAGGGACCAAGATCTCCGATTATATTGGACAAATACAACACAGTAATACAAAGAGCTCCGGGTACTTCATTAATAGTTGCCGTAATATCTATATGTAATTTAAAGTCAGGCAAACCTATATGATCACCCAACTGAACATCCCTTACGGGGCTTAAATTCCATAAATAATGAAGAATAAAATCACTTCCAGAATTAGGGGAATACTCATAGCCACGATAATACGAGTATGGACTATCAAATTCAAAATCATATTTTCTACCCGGTTTTGCATCTATAGGTTTTTCTATTTTATGTGCTTCTGATTTTATAATTCTTCTTTTTCCATGCAGTAGACTTTCCTTGCAGGAAATATATATATTATGATACTCCCAAGAATGTTCGTCATCATTGTCATCATCTTGGTTACTGGGGTAAGATTTTATCTCTAAATTATTTGTTGAATAAATTATTTTAGGAACCCCAATCAATTGAATATATGAATTAAATCCAGATTGTTTTGATTCATTATCTCGTGTAGTGTATTCATGTCCAGATGGTGTCTTGATAAATACACCTATTTTTATTGCTTCAGTTTGGAAACAATAAACATAAAAAGTCACCATATTAGTAGTAGCCAATTCCGCATTAAATTCAGCAGTCAATTTTTTTGTAGAAGAATGATAAATATCTGGCAACTCAGTAAACTCATTAGGGGTTGTCGTGTATGACCATCTCGGTACATCATATTTCCATGTCTGTTGATCCATGAGTATTTCTTCTCCCGTATCATAATCAATAAGACTCACATGCTTTAAAATATTGGAATTGGAAATTGAAATTGCCTTACCATTTAAATCAATTGGTTTAATATAAACATTTACAGCCACCATATTTCTTGCATTAGCAAACAAGTGGGCAGAACCATTCATTCCTTTAATTTCAATGCCAAAGTCACTCACCCCAACCCACTGACCATAATCATCATTATTTTCATATATATGATACATAATCAACCTCTTGGAATTATTCAATAAACATATTAGCTACTGATACATAAACTATAAATTCATCTGGATAACTATATTGACAAAGTAACTAATTTCTATTTCTATACAAATTAATGTCATGATTACATGTGTAGTAAACGTTAAGAAACATGTTTAGGAATATTATAAAATGTCATTTATTACATAGATGGATTATTTTTTATAATTCCATCATGCATATTTTCAATCTCGAAAAATTAGAAAAAATTAATATATTCGCTAAATCATTACTATAACCACATAATCGAGTAAGCAAGCATAGCCAATAAGTCTAAAACTTGAAAGAATGGATATAGTGATTCACTGGGCCTCGTCCTACAAACCCTATATCCAGTGAAATTTTCCAAGCATTAAAAACTGTTCCAGTTTGATGAATCAATAGATTAAATACACGATTTTTTACGGCTCGTCATTATTAACTGATTGAAGTTCAATTTTAGATCTTGTAGGGTCCTTACTTTTCACAATAAAATCACCTGTATTTCCATATTGATCATAGAGAGTTATTCGAAGCTTAGTATTGATATTCTTATATGGTGGATTAAGGTATTTTATATACAACACAGTAAAACAAAGAGCTCCAGGCATTTCTTTAATAGTCGCACTTATATCGTATGTAAATTTACCAATCCCCCAATCGGTTCCATCAAGATTCAATTTAACATCACTTACACAACCTATTTCCCATATATAATGAAAAATATTGTTATATCGACCAGTATGAAAAACAGAATATGCAGCATTAGATCTACCAGCAATATCTACATATATAATACGTCGTTCTCTCTGTAGTGAATTGTTTTTTAAGGATACATATGTATTATGGTATTCCCAATCATCATTACTGTCGATCCGTCGATGACTAGCATAATCTGTTATGTCTATTGTTTCTGTTGAATAAATTATTTCAGGTATCCCAATTAATTGAATATGTGAATTAAATCCAGATTGTCCTGATTCAGTACCTTGTGAAGTGTATTCATCTCCGTTTGGAGTCTTGATAAAAGCACCTATTTTTTTTTCTTCGGCTCGGAAACAATAAACATAAAAAGTCACCATATTAGTAGTTAATTCAGAATCAAATGCTGTAATTGTTTTTTTTGTAAAATAATCAGATATATCTGGCAACTCAGTAAAACTATTAGGGGAGTTCCTATACGCCCATGTGCAGTTATCTCTTGAAACTCCCTTAGCCTGCCTAGTCAGATGTTCTCCCGTTTCATAATCAATCAAATAGACATGATTTAAAAATTTGGAACTAAAAATTGAAATGTCCTTACCGTTGGCGTCAGTTGGTATAATATGAACATCTACAGCCACTACATTTCTTCCATTAGCAAATAAGCGAGTAGAATCATTCATTCCTCGAATTCTCACTCTAATACCATTTACTCCAACCCAATGGCTATAGTCATCTTGTTTTTTATCTTGCTCTTCATATTCATGATGATACATAATCAACCTCTTAGCGTTATTCAAAAAATATATTATCCACCGATACATAAAATATAAATCCATCTGGATAACTATATTTATGATGTAATCACATCCAATTATTTATATGAAATTTAAAGATATTAATCTAAATTAATTATCACGATAAAAATAAAGTCATTACAAATAAACATTATCTATAATGAGATAGTGATATTTCAGGATTAGAGCAACATACTATATGTAAAAAATGCTTTATATAGAAAATATTGAAATCCGCATACCATATATAGGTAAATTATACAGATGTTATTTTACACATTTAGTCATTATTTTTACAATTTTATTATGTATACTATCTATACCTAAATAGATCATAAACCATGAATATATTCATTCAATCGTCATCAATAATTTTATTATAGCCGATCATTTTAGTTACGCCAGATTAAACGTAAAAAAAATTCGCCATATCATTTATTTTATTAATCCGAGTTAATTTTAATATATAAATAATTAAGACTTTAAATTTAGCTGCATTAAAATAAAAAATAAATTCAAAATTAAATATAAAACCAATAAAAACATAATAAAAAATATATAATTAGAAACAATTATTATTCATTAATCATGTTTAATTAGATAATTAGGTGTTACATTAATCTAAAAAATATTCATTTATCTTATATATGCAATAGTCTTTTAAATTTTCCAACCGTGGTATATTACAACCCTGCCGTCTTACTGTTTATACATTAACAATATTTTTATTGGCTACCCAAGAGATAACATTAGAAATATCTGATGAGGTTTTTAATGCCCTGATCTGCATAAATAATTCATCAGCTTGATCGTATTCTTTCCGTAAATATCCCAACCACTGTTTGATACGGCCAACGTGATACAACCTCGGTGCATCCAGCTTTTCCAGATAAGTATATTTTTGCAACAGATTAAGCACTTCGTCCCATGACATTCTTGGTTCGTTATATTTAATCACCCGACTCAAGTTTGGGATATGCAATGCGCCACGTCCTATCATGACAGCATCACATCCTGTCGTTTTGATGCACTCCTGAGCACTCCGCCAATCCCAGATTTCACCATTGGCAATCACAGGAATAGAGAGACGACGCCGGATTTCGCCAATCGCTTCCCAATTGATGAGTTCTGCTTTGTAACCATCTTCTTTGGTTCGTCCATGCACCGCTAATTCAGTTGCGCCTGCCTGCTGGACAGCATCTGCAATCTCAAACTGACGTGATCCGGAATCCCATCCCAGACGAACCTTTACCGTTACCGGTAAATGTGCAGGCACAGCTTCACGCATGGCTTTAGCACCAAGGTAGATAAGTTCAGGATCTTTCAATAACGTCGCCCCTCCACCACTGCCATTTACTGCCTTGGACGGACAGCCACAGTTTAGGTCAACACCCCATGATCCTAATTCAACCGCTCTGGCTGCGTTTTCTGCCAACCATTCTGGATATTGCCCTAAAAGCTGGATTCTGACTGGTGTTCCTGATGATGTACGACTCTGGTGATACAATTCAGGACACAACCGGTAAAAAGCCTTTACCGGTTGTAAGCTGTCAACCACTCGCAGGAATTCTGTGATACAAAGGTCGTAATCGTTGACTTCACTCAACAATTCCCTGACCAGAGAGTCCAGAACACCTTCCATTGGAGCCAGCAAAACACGCATTGATTAATCTCTTGATGTTGTGGTACGTGGTGCTTTAGTTGTGTTGCGTTGACGCGATGGCGCCCCCTGACTACGCGGACGATCACCATTTTGGCTAGCTTGGTTTGGTTTCGAATGACCTTGTTTACCATTGCTGCGTTGACTTTGAGATTGTTCACTACGTGAATGATTATCGCGAGAGCCGCTACCCCAAGGACTGTTTCCATTGGAATCGTTATCACGAGAACGGCTATTACGTGAGCTGTTCCCCCGAGAACTGTTTCCATGAGAACTGTTTCCACGCGGGCTGTTACCACGATCATTGCGTCCGTTCTGAATTGGCTCAGCCTTGATGGAAGGATCAGGTTCATAACCCGGGAGCGCAATGCGTGGAATTTCCCGTTTCAACAATCGCTCAATATCTTTCAGCAATTTGTGTTCATCAACACATATCAGTGATATCGCTTGTCCTGTCGCATCCGCACGGCCCGTTCGACCAATCCGGTGAACATAATCTTCTGCAACGTTCGGTAATTCATAGTTGACTACATGGGGCAATTGGTCGATATCCAATCCACGGGCAGCGATATCCGTCGCTACCAATGCACGGATTTGTCCCGTTTTAAAATCAGCCAGTGCACGGGTTCTTGCACCTTGACTCTTGTTACCGTGGATAGCTGCGGCAGTCACTCCATCTTTATTCAGTTGTTCTGCCAGCCGGTTCGCTCCGTGTTTGGTACGCGTGAATACCAATACTTGCTGCCAGTTCTGACTGCCTATCATGTGGGAAAGCAATTCGCTTTTGCGTTTTTTGTCTACAAAATGGATTGATTGAGCAATCTGTTCAGATGCAGAGTTACGACGAGCGACTTCGACACTCACCGGATCATGCAGCAACTTATTGGCAAAGCCCTTGATTTCATCAGAGAAAGTTGCGGAGAACAGAAGATTCTGGCGTTTTGCCGGTAACTTGTTTAATACCCGACGAATGTCATGAATAAAGCCCATGTCCAGCATACGGTCAGCTTCATCAAGGATCAGAATTTCAACGCGGGAAAGATCCACTGCGTTTTGATGTTCCAAATCCAGCAAACGTCCCGGTGTTGCGACCAGAATATCCACGCCGCCACGTAATTTCATCATTTGCGGATTGATGCTGACACCACCAAATACCACAAACGAACGCAATCCGAGATACTTGCTGTAATTACGTACATTTTCACCTACCTGAGCCGCCAGCTCACGGGTTGGTGTCAAAATCAATGCCCTGACCGGACGACGATTTTTTGCCTGAATCGGGGATTCACTCAAGAGTTGCAGAATAGGCAAAGTAAATCCTGCTGTTTTCCCCGTTCCTGTCTGGGCGCTGGCCAACAGATCTTTTCCGGAAAGTACAACAGGAATGGCCTGCTGCTGAATAGGGGTAGGTTCCGCATAGCCTTGTTCTTCAACGGCACGCAAAATATCAGCTTTTAAGCCGAGTGATTCAAAATTCATAAATAAGAAATACTCCAGACTTCACCATTCCTGATATCAATTCAGGGCAGTTTTATGGGAAGAAAACAGACGCGATAAACGCAAAGAAATTACACAAACTGCAATGCACCATTAGGTGGGGGATTATAACAGATATGTTTTTCCAAGCAGACTCAAAAAAGACAATTATTCACGTAAAAGAGCTGATTGAAGACAATTATCTTTGGGTCTTAATCAAAAAAAGCAAATTATTTTTTATTACTGTCTATTAAAAAGACAATTTGTGTCGGCTTTACATCTAGTTACTTTAGTTTTAAAGTTAATCATACGATTGATATATTTACGACACTCGGAAATTCTTTGTAACAGGAAATATTCTAACATGGCAGCAAAGACGGCTCAAACCTCACGAGGCGAACAAGCCAAACAGCAACTCCTTGAAGCAGCGATCGAAATTTTTGGTAAATCAGGTTTGGATGGTGCGACTACCCGCAATATCGCCCAACATGCACAACAGAATATTGCCGCCATTGCTTATTATTTTGGCTCTAAAGAAGGATTATACCTCGCTGTCGTGCAACATATTGCCGATAGGCTAAAATCAGAGTTTTCTCCCTTAATTAAAGCAATTGATCATTTTTTTGCCGAAACACCAAAACCCTATCCACAAGAACAAATATTGACATTTATCCATCAAGGAATGGTTAGCTACAACCGCCTGATTTTTGAAAAAAGCAGTATCAATATCAGTCGCATCATGTCGCATGAGCAGCTAACGCCAACAGAGGCTTACAATGTCATGCATGAACAAGGACTGGCACCGATTTATTCCCGTCTGAATAAGTTAATTGCCAATTATATTGGTGCTGATGAAAACGAAATTTCAACCCAGATCCACACTCATGCCCTATTGGGTGAAATCCTCTCTTTCCGTCTGGCCCGGGAAGCCTTATTGCGCCAGACAGGCTGGGATAATATTGGCGCTAAAGAATATGAATTAATCAATCAAGTTTTATCTCAACATATCAATTTATTGCTCGATGGATTAAGAAAGAAGTAACGCAGGAAACAATATATATCCAATGGATTCCAGGTTGCAGCCAACAACGTCGCAACTTGAAAGGCGCCGGATATAAATCGAACAAGACAGAAGGGATAGTATGAACAGTAAAAAGTTTGCTCTTGCCCTATTGGTGCTCATTGTTGTTATCAGTGCTGTTGTTGGTATCTATTATTATCAGGAACAAAATCGCAGGGAATTAACCCTGTATGGCAATGTCGATGTCAGAACTGTCAATCTTGGTTTTCGGGTTGCCGGTAAGCTGGCAAACTTACAAGTAGATGAAGGGGATGCCATTAATGCCGGACAGCTACTCGGTCATCTTGATGATGCTCCCTTTATCAATGCCCTGAATCAAGCCAAAGCTGCCCAAGATGTTGCCAAAGCTAATCTTGCCAAATCCGAAGCTGGTTATCGTAGCGAAGAAATCGCCCAGGTACGTGCCGAAGTCTCTCAAAAAGAGTCGGCATTCCGCTTTGCTGATAGTTTTCTGAAACGCCAGCAAGGATTGTGGCAGAGCAAAACCATCTCAGCCAATGATCTGGAAAATGCCAGAACCGGACGCAATCAAGCACTGGCAGCTTATCAGGCAGCAAAAGATAAATTACGCCAGTTCGAAACCGGTTATCGCATAGAAGAAATTGCGGCTGCCAAAGCTCAGTTGGCTCAAGCAGACGCTGCCGTAGCACAAGCTGAGCTCAACATAAAAGATACTCAGCTCACCTCTCCATCAACCGGTGTGATCCTGACACGAGCCATTGAACCGGGCACGATGCTGGCGGCCGGAAATACTGTTTTTACCCTGTCATTAACTAATCCTGTCTGGATCAGAGCATACATCGATGAACCCAACCTGAATCAAGCAACCGCAGGACGGGAAATTCTGATTTATACCGATGGACGAAAAAACCAGCCCTATCATGGCAAAATCGGTTTTGTTTCTCCGACTGCCGAATTCACTCCCAAAAATGTTGAAACGCCGGATTTAAGAACCGATTTGGTCTATCGCTTGCGGGTTATTGTCCTTGACCCGGATGAAAGTCTGAAACAAGGAATGCCAGTCACCCTGCGCTTTGCTGATTCAAGTTCTACTGAAGTAAATAAGTAAGGTGATAACATGACCAGTTCAGCCTATACGATAAAACTGAACGGCGTGGAGAAAACCTTTCCAGGATTGGACGCTCCTGCTGTATCTCACCTACAGGCAGAAATTCAGGGTGGATCAGTTACAGGTCTTGTCGGTCCGGATGGGGCTGGAAAAACCACGTTGATACGTATGTTGGCCGGATTATTGAGGCCTGATAGCGGCAATATTGAAATCATGGGACTTGATCCCATCAAGGACAGCATTCAAGTCCGTTCTGAACTCGGCTACATGCCACAAAAATTCGGTTTATATGAAGATTTAACCGTGATGGAAAATCTCACTTTATATGCCGATCTGCGTGGTGTACTTGGTGAAGAACGCAAAGCTACATTTCAAAAATTACTGACCTTCACAGATTTAACCCGTTTTACTGAACGATTGGCCGGAAAATTGTCCGGAGGCATGAAACAAAAATTAGGGCTGGCTTGTACGTTATTGGGTAGCCCGAAAGTTTTGTTGCTTGATGAACCCGGTGTCGGCGTTGATCCCATCGCCCGCCGTGAATTATGGCAAATGGTACACGAACTCGCCTCCGAGGGTATGTTAATCCTGTGGAGTACCTCTTATCAGGATGAAGCTGAGTTATGCCGTGATGTTTTGCTCATGAATCATGGTCAGTTGCTCTATCGCGGTCAACCGCAAAATTTGACTAAAAATATTGCGGGCAGATCTTTTTTGCTTGATGTCAAACCCGACGCTCGTCGCAAAATGCTGCAACATGTTCTTACCCTGCCCCAAGTGACCGATGGTGTGATTCAGGGAAAATATGTCCGTCTGATCTTAAAAGCAGAGGCGGATAAAAACGAATTACTCCGGCAAACAGGGCTATCTGAAGCCAATATCTTCGATGCGGAACCTCGTTTCGAAGATGCTTTTATTGATTTATTGGGTGGAGGCCCGTCCCATCGTTCGGCATTGGCTGAAATTATGCCCCAAATCCCGCCAAATCCGACAGAAACCGTGATTGAAGCCTGTAACCTGACCAAAAAATTCGGGGATTTTGCCGCCACCGATGATGTGGATTTCCAAGTGAAGCGAGGAGAAATTTTTGGCTTGCTGGGGCCAAATGGAGCAGGAAAATCCACGACTTTCAAAATGATGTGTGGACTGATGATCCCCACATCAGGCAGTGCACTGGTTCTGGATATGGATTTAAAAACCAGCTCTGGCAAGGCTCGCGAACGTCTTGGTTATATGGCTCAGAAGTTTTCGCTGTATGGCAACCTGACTGTTGAGCAGAATCTGAAATTCTTTTCCGGGGTTTACGGACTGAAAGGCCGGCGTCAGCAAGAAAAGATGACCGATATGATCAGTGCTTTTAATCTCGAACCCATTTTGGGTCAAAAAACGGATAGTCTTCCACTCGGCTTTAAACAGCGCCTTGCCCTTTCCTGCGCCTTGATGCACGAACCTGACATTTTGTTTTTGGATGAACCGACTTCAGGTGTCGATCCTCTGACCCGCCGAGAATTCTGGTTACATATCAATGGAATGGTAGATAAAGGTGTTACTGTGATGGTCACCACTCATTTTATGGATGAAGCAGAGTACTGTGATCGGATCGGGCTGGTATTTAGAGGCAAATTGATTGCGGCAGGAACCCCCGATGAGCTGAAACAATTGGTCGCCACTGATGAGCGTCCTAATCCTTCCATGGAAGATGCGTTTATCGATCTCGTAGTGAATTACGATAAGGAGCCGCAATGAGTCACCCTGAACATGCAGCCCAGAAAGCAGTCAGTTTCTCATGGCGTCGATTAAAAGCCCTTTGCATCAAAGAGACGAAGCAGATTATCCGTGATCCCAGCAGTACCTTGATTGCGGTGGTGATCCCTTTGATGCTGCTATTTATTTTTGGCTATGGCATTAACCTTGATTCCAGCAAACTTCGTCTTGGTATTCTGATGGAGCAGCAAAGCGAAGATGCCCGTGAATTAGTACATGCGTTTACAGGTTCGCCTTATATTGATGCGACGATCAGCGACGATCGTCAGTTCTTAATCAAAAAAATGCAGGAAAACCAAATTCGGGGCATCATTGTAATCCCGGTGAATTTTGATGCCCAACTTGCCCGTGCAGATAGTCATGCTCCTATTCAGGTGATAACCGATGGCAGCGAACCCAATACCGCCAACTTTGTTCAGGGCTATACCAAAGGTATCTGGCAAATCTGGCTTCAGCAACGAGGGCAGGATCGTGGCGTTTCAACTACACCACTAATCGATACACAAATCCGCTACTGGTTTAATCCCGCAGCCATTAGCCAACATTTTCTTATACCCGGTGCAGTATCTATCATTATCACCGTGGTTGGCGCAATCCTTACCTCGCTCGTAGTTGCCCGTGAATGGGAGCGCGGGACGATGGAAGCCCTGCTCTCAACCCAAGTTACCCGAACAGAATTACTGCTCGCCAAATTATTGCCCTATCAAGCACTGGGATCTTTTGTCATGGTGCTTTGCATGGTATTTGCAGTTTTTGTGCTGGGCGTTCCCTATCGCGGCTCACTCTGGATCTTGGCGTTGGTTTCCAGTCTCTATCTCGCGACGGCTTTAGGTATGGGGCTGCTAATCTCCACCCTGACACGAAATCAGTTCAATGCAGCGATGATTTCCCTCAATGCCGCTTTTTTGCCTGCCATTATGTTATCCGGCTTTGTTTTTGAAATAGACAGTATGCCCGTGCTTATTCAGGCTTCTACTTATGTCGTCCCTGCACGTTATTTTGTCAGTGGCTTACAGACGCTCTTTCTGGCCGGGAATATCGGTACGGTGTTGATCACCAATATTCTCCTGCTAATTGCCAGCTCCATCGTCTTTATCGGCCTGACTGCGTGGAAAACCCGCCGGCATCTGGATTAAAAGGGAAATAGCATGTTTTATCGTCTGTATACGCTAATCATGAAAGAGTTGCAGTCTCTATTAAGAGAGCCGCAAACACGAAATATTTTGATCTTGCCCGTGATTCTGCAAATGATTCTGTTTCCGTGGGCTGCCACACTGGAAGTCAAAAATGCCACCATTGCGATTTATAATGAGGATAAAGGGCAAGCCTCTATTGAGTTAACCCAACGGCTGGCGAAATCAAAAGCATTTCCTGATGTCATTTTACTGACCAGTTCGCAAGAGATCCGTCCTACTCTGGATGATCGCAAAGCTTTGCTATTAGTCCGCTTTCCACAGAATTTCAGTGCCAATATTGCCAATCATAACCCAACCTCAATTCAAGTTTTGCTGGACGGGCGTAATTCAAATAGTGCCCAGATTGCTGCTAACTATATCCAACAAATTGTGATGGATTACCAGAAACAATTATTGGGAGATTCTCCCCGTTTCAATAATAGTGAGCTAGTCATTCGTAACTGGTATAACGCCAATTTGGATTATAAATGGTTTGTCGTACCGTCACTGGTTGCCATGATTACCACCATCGGCGTTCTGATTGTCACGGCACTGTCCGTTGCCCGTGAACGGGAACAGGGAACGCTGGATCAATTGCTGGTTTCTCCACTGGCAACATGGCAAATATTCCTCGGTAAAGCTATTCCCGCATTAGTTGTGGCGACCATGCAGGCAACCATTGTTCTGCTGATTGGTACATTGTTTTATCAAATCCCCTTCGCAGGTTCATTATTGTTATTTTATGGCTGCATGTTGATTTATGGCTTATCTCTGGTTGGTTTCGGTTTGCTGATTTCTGCGGTCTGCTCCACCCAACAACAGGCTTTTATCGGCGTGTTTGTCTTCATGATGCCCGCAATCCTGCTCTCTGGGTATATTTCTCCGGTGGAAAATATGCCCGTCTGGTTACAGGACATCACGTGGATTAATCCGATTCGGCATTTTACGGATATCACTAAACAGATTTATTTGAAAGGCGCTGATTTGTCAGTAATTTGGCCGAATTTATGGCCATTGTTGGCAATTACTGCAACGACGGGTGGGATCGCTTATCGACTGTTCCGCAGTAAAATTGCTTGATTGAAGCTAAAACCAGACAAAAAAGAGAGCGATATTTAACAAAATATGCTCTCTTTCCCAACTTCTGTTTTCTCAAAAAAAATAGAAAAAAATGAATTTAGGTCAGGCGCTGAATACTATTAGGTTGCATCAATCTATAACCACAAACAGATGCCAAAAATACGACAATGCCTGCAACCAGCGTAATAATAAAGCCCGCTTGAATACCCATTTCATCGACCACCCATCCGGCAAGTGAAGCACCAAAAGCAACGCCAATACCTAACCCTGTGATCACCCAAGTCAGACCTTCAGTCAAATTATGGGAAGGTACTGTATTTTCCACTAATCCCATCGCAATAATCATTGTCGGAGCAAAAAACAATCCAGAAACAAATATTATCGCTGCAAGTGTCAAAATATCGAAGGCCAGCAATAGCGGCACAGTCGTCAACATTGTCGCCAATGCTGCAAACATAAACATACGGGGTAAAGGAACCGCTATTTTAATTGCACCAAATACCAATCCTGCAAAACAAGAACCAATGGCATATGCTGACAGAACAATGCTTGCAGCAGCAGGTTGCCCTTGTCGCTCGGCGAAAGCCACACTGATGACATCAATAGTCCCGACAATTGTACCCAATGCGATTAGTGATAAAACCAATATTTGTACAGAAGGTATTTTCAAAACAGTGGCGGTATTTGCTATTGCATGTGGATGTACAGGAGGCTCGGTTTGTTTTTGTGATATGAACACCATGACTCCGATAGCCAATAAGAGTGCAGCCACTAGTGGTCCGGCTTCCGGTGCTACAACCACACTTAATCCAACAGAAATCGGAGGACCGATAATGAAACAGATTTCATCCAAAACCGTCTCAAAAGAAAAAGCGGTATGCAGACGTGGATCATCCCGATAGATTTCGGACCATCTCGCCCTGACCATCGCAGGCATACTTGGCATCCCACCGGATAAAGCGGCAAAAACAAATAATGTCCAATTCGGCGCCTGAAAATGAGTGCAAAGTAAAAGGATGAACATTGAGATAACACTAAACGCAGTCACGTAAGGCAATATTTTACTTTGTCCAAAACGATCTACCATCCGTGAAATTTGCGGAGCCAATATCGCCATAGAAAAAGTGAACGTAGCAGCAACAGCCCCGGCAATCCAGTAAGATCCTTTCAATTGCGAGAGCATGGTAATAATTCCTATCCCTGCCATAGAAATTGGCATTCGTGCAATCAATCCGGCACTAGAAAATGCCAATGCGCCGGGTGTACTAAACAACTCTTTGTACGGATTTGCCATAAATACTCCTGAGTAACCTATGAAGTCAGCATATTTATAAAATCAAAAATTTCCAGAAACTTACATACGAGACGTATGCAAAGTTAATTGACATACGCTATATATGTCAATTATAAAAATCGAACTGCATAAATTTGGAGTTAAGAAGAGATGGTACGTAAATCCAGAACTGAAATGATTGAAGCAACCCGACGAAAATTGATTGAAACTGCACGCCAACAATTTGGTACGGTAGGATATGCAAATACTGTGATGGATGACCTGACCGCTAAAGCAGGAATGACACGGGGTGCTCTGTATCATCATTTCGGGGATAAAAAAGGGCTGTTTCTTGCCGTACTGCAACAAATTGATGCAGAAATGGATGGCCGCCTGACAGAAATCTCAATGCATGAAACAGATACTTGGACAGTATTCACCGGTCGCTGTCATGCATACTTAGAAATGGCCATAGAACCAGAAATACAACGGGTTGTCCTATGTGACGCATCTTCTGTTTTGGATGCCGAACAGTTACAAGATGCCAGATTACAATGTATTGCTTCAATCGCAGCGATGTTAAATACACTAATGGAAAAAGGTCAGATTACACCGACTTCTCCACATATTCTGGCTCGATTAATTAATGGAGGTTTGATGGATGCCGCTTTGTGGATCGCCAAAAGCCAACAGCCAGACAAAGCCTTGTCTGAAGCATTAAATTCCCTTGATGTTTTACTGAATGGGTTAAAAAAATAATAAAATCAATGGAATAAATTTTTTTAAATAAAAAAGTTATCATCCTCCATAAAGAAATAAGTAAAAATGGATTTTATACAGCACAGTTAATATAAGGATAACAATATGTCTATAGAAAACATTATCCGAAATGCGTTAACTCATACAAGAAATTTATTTAATTTAAAAAATGAAAATAAACTTTATAGAGAGACTGAACGATTAAAATTATCAGAACCTAAACGTCAATTTTATTCACTGGAAAATCGGAAAGTTACCAATTAATGGATAATGGTACTCTATATAATATACAAAGAACATGTAGATTTTACCCCACACCACCTACCATGAAACATTATTAATTCCTATAAAAAACCCTGCCTTAGCAGGGTTTTTTATTCATAAATGATTCGGTATATCGGCAACTACCGACGATCACCCAGAATACGCAGCAACATCAGGAACAGGTTAATGAAGTCAAGATACAGAGTCAGTGCGCCGGTAATAGAGTATCTGCGCAGGTTCTCTTTATCGTTAACATCCAGTTCTTCACCCATTTCTTTCAGTTTCTGGGTGTCATATGCAGTCAGACCTGCAAAAACCAGAACACCAATATAGGTGATTGCCCACATTAACGCCGGGCTTTTCAGCCAGATGTTTAACAAAGAAGCCAGAACGATACCGATAAGCCCCATAAACAGGAAGCTACCCATACCACTCAGGCTGCGTTTGGTGGTATAGCCATAAACACTCAATGCACCAAACATGCCCGCAGAAACCACAAATGTGCTGGCAATAGAACCACTAGTATATTTCACAAAGATAATGGAAAGTGTTAGCCCGGTTAGCAACGAATACAGCATGAACAAGCCTGTTGCCAATGTTCCACTCATTTTATGAACCAGACCAGACAGCACAAACACCAGTGCAAGCTGCGCAATGATCAATCCATAAAAAACAATGGAGTTACTGAAAATGGTGTCTGAAATCTCAGGAGTATTTGCCACATACCATGCAACAAATGCAGTTAGCAACAGACCACAAGTCATCCAGCCATAGACTTGCGCCATATATGTTTGTATACCAGAACCAGTTTTCTGGACAATCGAATCATTAGAACGTTGATATCGATCCATGATGATTACCTTTTCATAATAATGTTTAAGGATTAAGATTGTTTAAAAATAAACAATCTATACAAAAGTTATACATTAGCATAGAACATTAACAAAGCCATCCGCCAATTAATGGCAATTTTAGTGACATATTATTTATCTATCCAGTTTTCGAGGTAGTCCACAGAATGATCTACCAGCGATTTACTGCGTCCTGATCGCTCTGCCTCGTCTCGACCCAACGCTCACCTCCCGAAAGGGATTCTTTTTTCCAGAATGGGGCTTTGGTTTTCAGGTTGTCCATGATGAATTCTGCCGCCATAAAAGCCATGCTGCGATGAGCGCTGGTGACACCAACAAAAACGATTTCATCTCCCGGATACAGCTCACCAATGCGATGGATAATATTGATACGTTGCAGAGACCAACGTTGGCGGGCCTCATCAGCAATGTCCTGCAACATTTTTTCCGTCATGCCGGGATAGTGTTCAAGCGTCAGCGCGTTGACGTTATCTCCCAAGTTATGATTGCGGACTTTGCCTGTAAAAGTTACAACAGCACCATCTTCATCACACTGTGAGAGCCACTGATATTCATCGCCAACATTAAATATCTCACGTTGAACACAAATCCGCGTGTTTCCCATGATTATCCTCCCGTAACCGGCGGGAAGAAAGCCACTTCATCACCATCATTCAAAGGATGCCCGGCATGGACAAAAGACTGGTTAACCGCCGCCAGTAGTTTGCCTTCTTCCAGTGCCAATGCCCATCGCTCACCTTTTTCAGTCAGTGCATCGCGAAGATGTGCAACCGTTGAATAATCATTCGGCAGTTCGAGTGAATCCACCCCCACCAGCTCACGGACTTGAGCGAAAAACAGTACCTTTATCATGCTTCCACCTTAAAATCCCCTGATTTACCACCACTTTTTTCCAACAACCGCACAGGCCCGATAACCATATCTTTTTGCACGGCTTTACACATATCATAAATCGTCAGCGCTGCCACAGATGCCGCTGTCAACGCCTCCATTTCCACGCCTGTTTTTCCTGTCAAACGACAGCAAGATTCGATTCTGACACGATTGTGTTCTGTTTGCGCTTCCAGTTGGACTTCTACTTTACTGAGCAACAGTGGATGGCAAAGCGGGATTAACTCCCAAGTCCTTTTTGCTGCCTGAATACCTGCAATACGAGCAGTCGCAAAAACATCACCTTTATGGTGATCACCAGCAACAATCATGGCCAGTGTTTCAGCCTGCATTGCAACAAATGCTTCTGCCCTGGCCTCACGCACAGTTTCAGATTTGGCAGAAATATCCACCATATGAGCTTCACCCGCAGTATTAATATGGGTTAATTGGGGCATTTTTTACTCCTGAAAATAAAACATAAATAAAACATAAATAAAACATAAATAGTGCAATTAACCGCCAATAAAAGAAAGATTGGGAGTAATCCCACTGTCACCCTGATGTAAAAAGTGAGTTTCACGTTTATGACGTAAACCACCCTGAATCCGTAACTTCAGATCATCAAGCGATGCATCATCAGATAACAAATCACGCAATGGAATACCTTGCTCACCAAACAAGCACAAGTGAAGATGACCAATTGCAGACACTCTTAAGCGATTGCAACTTTGGCAAAAATCTTTTTCATACGGCATGATAAGACCAATTTGTCCCTGATAATCAGGATGATGAAAAACTTGGGCGGGTCCGTCACTGCGTTCGCGTTGCTGCTGCTGCCAGCCTTGTTGCAGCAACTGTTGACGGATAACCTCACCCGAAAGATGATGACGATGAAAAATGTCACTACCTTCCCCCGTCTCCATCAATTCAATGAAACGCAATTGGATTGAGCGATTTTTAATCCAGTCAAGAAAAGCAGGCAAGTTGGTATCATTCACATTCTTCATCAACACTGCGTTGACTTTCACGGTGTTAAATCCGGCTTCAAATGCCGCATCAATGCCGCGCATAACCTGAAAAAATTTATCCTGACCAGTAATAGCGTGGAATTGTCGAGGATCGAGGCTATCAACGCTGACGTTAATTGCTGTCAATCCTGCCTTTTTCCATTGAGATACGTCCCGTTCCATTCGATAACCATTGGTTGTGACAGCAATTTTTTTTATCTGCGGATTTTCGTGAACTACTGCAACAATATCGCAGAAATCACGACGCATGGTTGGCTCTCCTCCTGTCAGGCGGATTTTCTCTGTGCCAAGTTCAGCAAATGCGCGACCAATGCGTCCAATTTCTGGCAGGGAAAGAAACGATTTATGGCCATGAGGCCGGTATCCATCAGGCAGGCAGTATGTGCAACGGAAGTTACACACATCTGTAATAGATAACCTCAAATAATAAAATTTACGCGAGAATGCATCGACAAGTTGTTCCACAATAACACCTTCCAAGTACGGGAGATGCAGGTATTTCTACCTTGCATCCCGGTGGCTCAGGAGCCACGGCCAGAGCATCATATCAATGTGGTATCCATTTGATAGAACAGCGACTTAGACACAGAGGCTAGGAGTTAATATCAATTAAATTTTTATGTGAACTTTTATGTGAACTTTTATGTGAATAGCTACGAGAGTAGCGATATGCTCGGCAAAGATTCTAACGCTTAAGATAAAAAAAAGCGAATAACAACCCCGATATATATCTTATTATACAGCTAGTTAACTGTACGTTATGACACCAGATTATGACTGTGTTTCCAGACTGTTTCTCAACAATACCAAGTAAATACCACACAAAACCACAGTCATTTCTGAAAGAAGCATATTTTATGATAGATTACATCGGTTTTATTAAAGCTCTTTACGTTTAGCCAGTAACAGGAACCTTATGCGAAATCGCACATTAGCTGATTTGGATCGCGTTGTCGCCCTCGGAGGCGGTCATGGACTCGGACGTGTTATGTCTTCTCTTTCATCTCTCGGAGCCCGCCTGACAGGTATTGTCACGACAACCGACAATGGTGGCTCAACCGGAAGAATACGCCGCTCAGAAGGAGGGATAGCATGGGGAGATATGCGTAACTGTCTCAATCAGTTAATCACAGAACCGACTGTCGCATCTGCCATGTTTGAGTACCGATTCAGTGGTAATGGTGAGCTGGCTGGGCATAATCTGGGTAATTTGATGTTGAAGGCGCTGGATCACTTAAGTGTCCGTCCTCTTGAGGCAATCAATCTGCTCCGCAATTTACTGAAAGTTAATGCGCATTTGATCCCGATGTCAGAGCAATCCGTTGATTTAATGGCTGTGGATGATCAAGGCAATACTATTTATGGCGAAGTGAATATCGATCAACTCCATTCTGTGCCACAAGAGTTATCACTTTATCCCCATGTCAGTGCCACGAAAGAAGCATTGGATGCCATCGAACAGGCAGATTTGATTCTGATCGGCCCCGGCAGTTTTTTCACCAGTCTGATGCCGTTGCTATTATTGGAAGATTTAACCCAGTCTCTGCGCCGCAGTAACGCGAACATGATTTATATCGGGAATCTGGGGAAAGAACTTAGTCATGCCGCTGCCGGATTGTCGTTAAAAGATAAACTTGGGATCATGGAAGATAAGATTGGGCGCAAGATGATTAATGCGCTTATCGTCGGCCCATCGACTGATATCAGTCCTTTCAGTGACCGGATTGTGATGCAGCAAGTTTTGGAAGCTCAGGATATTCCCTATCGCCATGACCGTGAATTATTGCGGCAGGCGATAGAGAGCACTCTGCAAAAACTGGGGTGATGACCTTTTTCAGATAATTATTTTATCTCTCCCAGATAGAGAGCGAAATTATTTACTCCCTATATTCACTCTCTATCTGGCGTTTATCCTACTCAGGAATTAGCAATAAATTGCGCCCGCAATGCCTGTACCTGATCACGGATGTTAGCCGCCTGCTCAAATTCAAGATCCCGTGCATGCTGGTACATTTTATCTTCCAGTTCACGGATTTTATTCTCCAGCTCTTTCGCTGACAGCTTACGGTAATCATCCATATCCAAGTCAACGTTACTTTTCCCTTTATTTTTTCCTTTTCCATTGACCGGTTGACCAATTTTCAGGATATCGCCAATTTTCTTATTCAAGCCTTTCGGCACGATACCGTGTTCTTCGTTAAATGCCTGCTGTTTGGCTCGACGGCGCTCGGTTTCCCCGATGGCTTTTGCCATAGAATCCGTAATCCTGCCACCATACAAAATCGCCTTGCCATGCAGGTTACGCGCCGCTCGTCCGATAGTCTGGATAAGCGAGCGCTCTGAGCGGAGGAAACCTTCTTTGTCAGCATCTAAAATAGCAACAAGCGAAACCTCCGGCATATCCAAGCCCTCGCGCAGCAAGTTAATGCCAACCAGAACGTCAAACTCACCTAAACGCAGATCACGGATAATTTCCACACGTTCAACAGTATCAATATCGGAATGGAGATAACGCACCCGCTCACCATGCTCCTCCAAATATTCCGTCAAGTCTTCCGCCATCCGCTTGGTTAAAGTGGTTACCAGCACACGCTCATTTTTCGCTGCACGGATACGGATCTCAGACAGCAGATCATCAACTTGAGTCGCAACAGGACGAACTTCAATTTCTGGATCAATCAGCCCCGTCGGACGCACAACCTGTTCAACGATTTCATCACCGGACTTTTCCAACTCATAGCGACCGGGGGTTGCTGAAACATAGATCGTCTGTGGTGCCAACGCCTCGAACTCCTCAAAGCGCAATGGCCGATTGTCCAACGCTGATGGCAGACGAAAACCGTATTCCACCAGCGTTTCTTTGCGGGAACGGTCGCCACGGTACATACCGCCAATCTGTGGAATAGTCACATGGGATTCGTCTACCACCAATAATCCATCTGCCGGAAGGTAGTCAAATAGTGTTGGAGGTGGTTCACCCTCAGTACGCCCGGACAGGTAACGGGAGTAGTTCTCAATACCTGAGCAATAACCCAACTCATTCATCATTTCGAGATCGAATTGTGTTCGCTGGCTGATGCGTTGTTCTTCCAACAATTTATCTGACGCCAACAATATCTTGCGTCGTTGCTCCAATTCAACTTTGATCTCTTCCATCGCCTGAAGAATACGTTCACGCGGTGTAACATAGTGAGTTTTAGGATAGATGGTATAACGCGGTACATTAAACTGAACCTGACCTGTCAGCGGATCAAACAGGGAAAGGCGTTCTACTTCGTCATCAAACAACTCAACACGCAACGCATGTTCATTTGATTCTGCGGGGAAAATATCAATGACTTCACCACGTACCCGGAATGTGCCACGCTGAAAAGCCTGATCATTGCGGCTATATTGCAACTCAGCCAGACGACGCAAGATAGCGCGTTGGTCAATGAACATGCCATCAGATAAGTGAAGCATCATTTTCAGATAGCTATCGGGATCACCCAAGCCATAAATCGCGGAAACGGAAGCGACCACGACAACATCACGACGTTCTAACAATGCTTTTGTTGCCGACAAACGCATTTGTTCGATATGTTCATTCACCGACGCATCTTTTTCGATAAAAGTATCAGAACTGGGCACATAGGCTTCTGGTTGGTAGTAATCATAGTAAGAAACGAAATATTCCACCGCATTCTCAGGGAAAAACTCTTTCATTTCGCTATAAAGCTGTGCCGCCAATGTTTTATTGGGAGCAAGAACCATAGTAGGACGGTTCAAGTTTGCGATAACATTGGCTATCGTAAACGTTTTACCTGAACCCGTTACCCCGAGAAGTGTTTGATGGGCCAAACCATCCTCCAGCCCTTCCTGTAATTGACTGATGGCCGATGGCTGATCGCCTGCCGGTTCAAAATCAGAGTGCAACTTGAATGCCTTGCTCGTTTCTTTGTTCATTTTCCCCATGCCTATCTGTACGCTGACAAAACTCTTTAATGATACTGGATAAAAAAACAGCTTCAAGTGAAGCTGGCAAAATTAATCTTGTTTTTCTTTTCACGGAAGCTAAAGAGGTACTCAAAGGAATATCTAAAGGAAGACCTGAATAAATAATAGAGAGCCAGCATGACCGACCGCACAGTGACATTAACTTTTTGTTAACATTATTAATGACTATTTTTATCCCCAGATAATGCACTTGCTTTTTCCGATTTTTGTATTAGCTACTGAAATGATAAAGCACCGAATGGCAGAGGGATATGGAAAGAGATTGCTTTTATTTAACGCGTTGATTCAAATAAATAAAATATTCAAGGAGAGAATAACAGCAAATCTTGCGCAAGCCGCGTGTTATCTTGCGTGGGGATACTTTTCTAAAACTAATGCACAAGGTTATCCACAGTAATAGTGGATAACTCAACAAACCCTATTAGATATGGGAAGTTGCGGAGTTATCCTCGTTCATGAATTTTTTCGATAGCAGAATATTTTTATCCCGTTTTGGGATTAATTCACATTATTTATTGTTTAAAAACAGCTCAATAATTGTTGAAAAGAGCCATTTTTTGCAGAAAAAGAATGATTCAACAGCCATTTCATTCCGTTATTTTAGCTAACTCAAAGTAAACAATTAGTTAACCAATGAATCAATGTTTATATATTCCCCAATGTTATTATTAATGTACATCTCGCTTAAATGGGGAATAATGCCCAGTAAAGGTGCCGGGATCATGCGCACCAATGTCTCCAGATACGCGGTCTGACGTTTACCCGCTGGCTCAATTTCATTAGCCACCCAGCCCACCAATTTCAATCCCGCATGTTGAATAGCTTTTGCCGTTAATATTGCATGGTTAATACAACCTAATTTAACGCCTACTGTCAAAATCACAGGTAAGTTTTCCTGAATAACCCAGTCAGCAAAAGTGGTATTTTCCGACAATGGCGTATACCAGCCTCCCGCGCCCTCAACTAAAATCCAGTCAGATTTTTCTGCCAATACAGCTAACCCCTGTGATAATACTGAAAAATCAATCGGCTGATTCAGTTCCGCGCTCACAATATGAGGCGATGTAGGCTCAATAAATACCAATGGATTCACTTCCTGATAAGTCAATGGCACCACACTATTACGCTGTAAGGCGAGTGCATCACTATTGCGAATCCCTTCCGCTGTCATTTCGCTACCCGATGCCACTGGTTTATAACCCGCAGTCTGATATCCTTTTTTATTCGCCGCTTGCAGCAAAGCACAACTGACAACCGTTTTACCTACTTCAGTATCGGTTCCAGTCAGAAAATATTTATTTGTCACAATAAATAACTCCAAAAATAATTTGATAGCTTAATGGGTAATTTCCGTTATTACGTGGATATGCTTCAGCAAGTAAGTTCAGACGTTTTCTGGTCATCAAACCCTGCCGACGACCGTGATGAAGGTGAGTCGCTCCTATTCCTTTAAGAGAGTTCAGTAAAGGAAGAAGTTGCGGATAATGTTGACAATATTGTCGGCTCATGACCTGATGCCGATAAGGCTCACACGCTTGTTTAATCACTTTCAACGGCAGAAATTGATTAATGTGCCGATAATCATCTACACGCTCCCATGCTGTTTCCAGCTCATGCAGTGAACCCTGAGCAAGTGTAGAGAAAACAATAAGACCACCGGGACGGGTGACGCGATAAAACTCGTTTAATGTACCGGACAAATCATTACACCATTGCACCGTCAGATTGCTGAAACAGATATCGACGCTGCTATCGGCCAATCCCAAATGTTCAATATCCCCTTGCAGATAATAGTCAGCAACTTGCTGTCCCTGAGCATGGCTCAGCATACCGGCAGACAAATCGAGGGCGATGACTTGTTTACCCTGTTGTTTCCAGCGAGAGCTAAAAAAACCTGTCCCGCATCCCGCATCCAATACCCGTATACCGATATTTTCTGCCTGTGCCAGTTCCATCAAGTACTCGCCGGTTTGCTGTTGCAATTTAGCTATAGTGTCATATCTGGAAGCAGCACGACCAAAGGCACCAGCAATTGCTTGTTTATCCACGGATTTAACAGCCAGTTCCATGCAGTGCCTCCAGTAATACATCAATATCTTGTCGTGTGTGACTTGCGGTCAGTGTAATGCGCAAACGGGCACTGTCAGGGGGAACAGTCGGCGGGAGTATTGCTTTGACCCACACTTTTTTCTGCCTGAGTGTATGGGATAACGCAATACAACGTTCATTATCACCAACAATTAACGGCTGAATAGCCGTTTCTGAATCCATGAGTTTAAAAGGCAGGTGCCGCGCTTCATGGCGAAAATAGCGAATATTGTTTCGCAATGCGTTACGCAACTCATCCCCAGCCCTGATTTGTCGTACAGCTTCAGAAAGTGCAACGGCCTGAGCCGGTGGCATTGAGGTGCTGTAAATCAGGTGTCGGGCGTATTGCAGTAGATATTCTGCGGTAGGCTCATCACACAAAACCGCCGCTCCGCTCAATCCAAACGCTTTACCAAAAGTGACAACCAGAATCTCCGGTTTGATATTTTGTGCCCAACAACTACCACGTCCTTCATCACCAATAATTCCGATGCCGTGGGCATCATCCACCATCAGCCAGCTTTCTGTGTTTTTTGCCTGTTGCGCAACATATTCAAGCGGCGCACAATCGCCATCCATGCTAAAAACACCTTCCGTTATCACCAACGTTTTACCTGAGCACTTTTTTAGCAAGTGTTGCCGCAAGGAGTCCATATCGTTATGCAGAAAACGCCGAAGCTGGGCGGGAGAATACATGGCAGCTTCCATCAGCGAAGCATGGCTGAGGCGATCAGCAATGATGCGATCCTCTCTTTCCATCAACGCTGCAATGACGCCTTGATTCGCCGCATAACCAGAAATGAACAGTAAAGCACGAGAATATCCCAACCATTCAGCCAATTGCTGTTCCAGTACATAGTGTGCCGTTGTGTAACCCGTAACATGCCCCGAACCTCCACTGCCCACACCATATTGCTCAGCACCTTGCTGCCATGTCGCAATAATCTCAGGATGCTGACTCAATCCAAGATAGTCGTTGCCGGAAAAATTTAGGTATTGACCCTCTGAAGTGTACAATAAACGCCCATCAGAACCCTGATGGACTTGCCTGTTACGCCATAGCGAAGTTCCCCGACGTTCGGCCAAACGTCGGGAGAGAGAATCTGACCAGCCCATCATATTGCCGCGTTATAAAATTGTTCGTTATCAGCATGATGAATAATGGCTTCGGTCAGGTGCTGCTGCTGTTGATTATCACCGAATGCCGTCTTTGTCTGTTGAGGATTGATACCCAAGCGACGAAATAGCTGTAAGTCTTTATCTTCGTCTGGATTTGGTGTGGTCAGTAATTTACAGCCATAGAAAATGGAGTTGGCACCTGCCATAAAGCACATGGCTTGAGTCTGCTCATTCATCTGCTCACGTCCCGCAGATAAGCGGACATGGGATTTTGGCATCATGATCCGCGCTACGGCAATGGTGCGAATAAAGTCAAAAGGATCGACATCCTCATTATCTTCCAGTGGTGTTCCTTTTACTTTTACTAACATATTGATCGGCACACTTTCCGGCGGCTTCGATAAATTCGCCAGTTGTACCAATAGTGCTGCACGGTCGCGAATTTGCTCGCCTAATCCGACGATCCCACCAGAGCAAACTTTAATCCCTGCATCCCGAACATTATCCAACGTATCCAGCCGATCCTGATAGCTACGAGTGGTGATGATATTGCCGTAAAATTCTGGTGAGGTGTCCAAGTTATGGTTGTAGTAATCCAGACCCGCCTTTGCCAAACGCGCTGCCTGAGATTGATTCAACATTCCCAGCGTCATGCAGGTTTCCATTCCCAGTTCTTTGACTTCCTTTACCATCTTCTCCAAATACGGCATATCACGTTCATGTGGGTTCTTCCAGGCTGCTCCCATACAGAAACGAGTTGAGCCAGCATTCTTCGCCTTATGCGCTGATTCGATGACCTGTTCCACTTCCATCAACCGCTCTTTTTCCAAGCCAGTTTTATAACGGGAACTTTGTGGACAATATTTGCAATCTTCCGGGCAAGCACCGGTTTTTATCGAAAGCAGTGTACTGACTTGGACTTGCTGTGGATCAAAATGTTCACGGTGTATCTGCTGTGCCTGAAATAATAATTCAAAAAAAGGCTTATCAAACAGGTCTTGTGCCTGCTTGATAGTCCATTGTTGGCGCTCGCTCACAATAACATCTCCAATGTGAAAAATGTTGTCAGTTTAAATAACGCCGCTATCATGTCAACCAAAACGAACACAAAAAGGTTTACAACAAAGTTATTATGAACCCTTCAGATATTGAATTTGACCTGCGCCATATTTGGCATCCCTATACATCAATGACGAAGCCACTCCCTGCCTATCCCGTTATATCAGCAGCAGGCGTAGAGCTGGTTTTATCAGATGGCCGTAAACTGATTGATGGCATGTCTTCATGGTGGGCAGCCATTCACGGTTATAACCATCCGACTCTCAATGAAGCGGCTAAATCCCAAATCGACAAAATGTCTCATGTCATGTTTGGCGGTATAACCCATCCTCCTGCGGTAGAACTATGTAAGCAATTAGTTACAATGACACCTGATTCGCTGGAGTGCGTCTTTTTGGCGGATTCCGGTTCTGTTGCTGTAGAAGTTGCCCTAAAAATGGCGTTGCAATACTGGCAGGCCAGAGGGGAAAAGCGTCAACGTTTTCTGACATTACGTCATGGCTATCATGGCGACACATTTGGAGCCATGTCTGTCTGTGACCCAGACAATTCTATGCATAGCCTGTATAACGGCTATCTCCCTAACCATTTGTTTGCTGATGCCCCTCAATGCCAGTTTGATGATAAATGGCAACCGGAGGATATCAATTCTTTCAAACGATTATTGTTGCAATATCATGATGAAATCGCAGCCGTGGTTCTGGAGCCGATTGTGCAGGGCGCGGGTGGAATGCGGATTTATCATCCGGAGTATTTGCGTCAGGTTCGCCAGCTCTGTGATGAATATCAAATCCTGCTGATTGCAGATGAGATAGCGACCGGATTCGGGAGAACCGGCAAATTATTTGCCTGTGAACAGGCACAAATTGAACCGGATATTTTGTGCTTAGGTAAAGCGGTGACGGGGGGTTATATGACGTTATCAGCAACGCTGACTACCCGTCATGTCGCTGAAATAATCAGTCAGGGAGAAGCTGGCTGTTTTATGCACGGCCCGACTTTTATGGGAAATCCACTCGCTTGTGCCGTAGCCAGTGCCAGCCTGAAATTGCTTTCTGATAGCCCGTGGCAACAACGTATTCACTCAATTGAAACTCAGTTAAAAGCGGAGTTACTTCCTCTCAAGTCACACAATACCGTCGCGGATGTTCGGGTATTGGGCGCTATCGGTGTTGTAGAAATGAAACAACCGGTTAATGTTGCTGAATTACAGCGTCATTTTGTCCAACATGGTGTCTGGATCAGACCATTTGGTCGGCTAATTTATTTGATGCCACCTTATATTATTCAGCCTGAGCAGCTATCAAAACTAACAAATGCGATTGTTGGTGCAATAAATTAAATAATGACAGTCAGCATCTTATTAATGCTGACTGTCATTTTATAAAAAAATCTCTATATTAAAAATACCAACCATAAACAATTACATCAAAAAACACTGATAAATATTAATTATCATCTGATAAGAACTTTAAATCACTTTTTAAAAGGATTTTATGATATATTCAGAAAAAATTAAAACAGAAGTATAATTAACATTAAAGAAGGAAATAATCATGAATAAAAAAGAACTACCTTTACCCAGTAAAGAAGATATGCAAACTGCATTTGAATTATCGAATAAAATGCATGAAAAACAAAAATCCCACTATGAAACTGTTTCAAAAGAAAAACCTGAATTAGCACATCTATTTGTGAAGGACCCAAAAGTAGCTTCATTGTGTGGCTATGGAAATGGTATGTTAGAATATATTAGTGGTTATTTTAATATTAATACATATCGCCAGAATGGGGCTTATCCTTTCATTCAGATAACAGCTAATCCTGTTATGATTGGATATGAACCAAATGTTGGTCAGCCAACTTATTTTAATGGTTATATCCAAGGCGGATATGATATGCCTGAAGTTCATTTTGAAAACCTTTTTCTCGCGGGAACAGTACAGAACATAGGTTCAATTATAGGTGTTACGCTGAATATAGAATTATTCATTAACCCGGAAAATGTTACTCTGCGGCTTTTGGAAGGAAACCTTTACTTAGGTGATTTAGTTTCTATATATCAACATAATTTTCGTGCACCTATGCCTATTGAGTTTTTCGGAACAGGTTCTTTTTTATGATACAAGCAGTTTCATTAAAAGAGAGAAAAATATTCAAAATGTTAGATCACTTCCTTACTCCTCGCGCCATGAGGAGTAAGGCGTCTTTATGAGTGAAGTGTATTGCTATTATAAATTCTTATTTATATGATTTAGAATAAAGTTATCATAATAAACTCAATGATAAAAATACTTAAAAACTCAATTACTGATAAAAAATAAAAGAACACAAAGACATTCTAAAAAATCAATCACTGATAAACATTAATTAACAATTACAGGCACTTCATATCACTTTAAAATTAATTTCCTGATATATTTCTTGCGAAATCCATACTCATTCAAACAAATAGGAATATATTATGAATAATGAAGACTTAATGGCACCTTCTAAAGAAGAAGTACAATCTCTATTTGAAATATCTAAAAACAGATATGATCAAGAAATTGCACATTATGAAACTCTTGTAAAAGAAAAACCTGAACTGGCTCAGCTTTTCTCAGAAAACCCACAACCAGATTCATTAATCATACCACCATTGAAACAAACAGAATATATTAGTGGATATTTTAACATCCACACATACTATCAACAAGGCAGTTATCCTTTTATCCAGGTATTATCTTATTCTACAATAATTGGCCATGAACCTCATACGGGGAGAAGAACCAGTTTTAATGGCTATGTTTACGGTGGATATAACCTCCCTATACTTAACTTTAATAATATCCATCTTAGTGGAATAGTCAGACATACACAAACCATTATCAACACGCCACTGAGCTTCCAGATTTTTATAAATCCTAAAAATGTAATTCTGCGTCTTTTCAGAGGAAATATTTATATAGGAGATTTGGTTTCCACGTATCAGAACAATATTATAGTCACACATCCGATTGCTGTTTCCGGGGTAGGTACTTTTAATTTCATCTGATATCAGTACATTTTTCATTTAATACTCAACAATCTTTAAATTGCAACACTGTAGTAAAGAATCAACTACCCAGTCATATAGTTAATTATGTGGCTGGGTTGATAGATCACAATTTATGCTTCATTTTTATCTTTTTCATCGTAAAAAATATATGCCGCGCCCGACACAGCGCGGCTCAGGTTTACAGTGCCAATACCGTAACCCACATTGGGGCTTTACCAACTGGATAACGCGCCAGTTGGGTTAGTTTCCCTGAATATTTGTCAATACGGGATACTGAAATATGATCCGATTTCTGCCCTGATGCAATCAGGAAGCTGCCGCTATGATCAATGGCAAAACCACGGGGTTGAGTTTCTGTCGCGTAATGCCCCGCTAATGTTAGGTGATAACCCTCTTCTGATACGAGGAAGTGGCTGATCAGGCTCTCTGAACGCTCACTCGTATAAAGATGACGGCCATCCGGTGTTATGTGAATATCTGCCGACCAACGAGTACTGGAAAAATCCGCTGGTAGTGAATCAACAGATTGTACGATACGGTATTTTTCCCACTTACGCAGAACATCAACCGTTGAATCCAACTCATTAATGCAGTAAATCGCCTGTTTTTCCGGATGGAATGCCATATGTCTCGGGCCTGCTCCTGCTACCGTCGTGATTTCATCAGCCCGGCTTTCGGTCAGATAACCCTGTTCATCCAAATTGAAAATACGAATGTGATCTTCTTTCAAGCATGGAATCAGTAATTGACGATTATCCCGATCGATATTGGCAGAATGCGGAGCTTGCAGACCTTCCACAATTTGAACCGGCGCTCCGGCGATACCATTTTCATCAATAGGATGAACACTTAGATTATTGAAGCTGTAAGAAGCAGAAAATAAAAAACGCCCTGCTCTGTCTGTTGATATATGGGTAGGACTTCCCGGCAATGGGTAAATAGCCTGCTGTTCAAGACACCCATCTTCTCCAATGGCATAACTCACGATGCTGAATTGAGGGCGGACCCCAACATATAAGTGTCTGCCATCAGGATTTATCACCATTGGTTGCACTTCGCCCGGCACATTTACTGTCTGGATGAGTGAAAGCTCACCAACAATATTGAGCGACCAGACGTGGATCTGACGGCTATTCGGGCTGGCTGTATAAACCACCTGTTTCATTTTCTCTCCTTAAGACTTCATCACTATTTCATTGATCTGTAATGATTTTAGAAAATTCTGCTCTGTTAAAATGTTGACATGAAAGTTTAACTATTTTTTACTAACGTATAATATCTGTCTACATCACAGATAACCTAGAGGCCAACCATGTCATATCGCGTCATTGCACTGGATCTAGACGGGACACTGCTCGATCCACAAAAGCGTATTCTTCCTGAATCGCTGGCTGTCCTGAATGAAGCCCGCCAATCCGGTATCAAGATTTTGATTGTTACTGGCCGACATCATGTCTCCATCCATCCTTTCTATCAAGTTCTGCAACTTGATACCCCTGCGATTTGCTGCAATGGGACTTATTCGTATGATTATCCTGCCAAGAAAGTGTTGGCTTCTGATCCTCTCTCCATCCAAGAAGCTATTCAGGCGCTTTCTTATCTGCAAGGCACAGAAATTCAGCACGTCATGTATGTTGATGATGCCATTTTATATGAGCATCCGCATACTGTAGCCCGAACTCTTGCATGGTCTGATTCATTGCCTGAGCATCAGCGTCCTAATGTCAATCAAATCAGTAAGTTTCAGGATGCAATTCACGCCGTGGATTTCATTTGGAAATTTGCCACCAATTCACCCAATTTAGTACAGCTACGTGAGATAAGCGAAAAAATTGAAGAAAACCTTGGCCTTGAGTGTGAGTGGTCATGGTTTGATCAAGTGGATATCGCTAAAAAAGGGAATAGCAAAGGTATGCGTTTGCAGCAATGGGTTGAATCTCAAGGAATGAGCATGAAGGATGTTATTGCCTTTGGTGATAATCATAACGACCTCAGTATGCTGGAAGCTGCGGGGCTGAGTGTTGCCATGGGCAATGGTGTCGATGCGGCTAAAGAGCGGGCAGATATTGTCACTCGGGATAATACCCAACCCGGCATCGCTGAAATTATTCGAAAATACGTGCTTTAATCGCTGCGTCCGATATCAATGGGAGCGCAAAGCAACCGCAAAATTTTCAGCGGTCGCTCCCTGAATATGTTCCCATTCGTTCTGCCTATCGTCTTTCAAGTTGCGGCTTTGTTCGCTGTAATTTTAAATCTATTGAGAGAGATGACGATTCAGCGAAACACTCTTAATTTGTGCATACAGCCATTGCCCTACCCGCAAATTAAGCTCTTCCTGTGCCCAAAGCGTAATTCTCGCCCATAAGATATGTTCACTCAGCGCCAGTTTGACATCAACCTGACCATTGTCCTCAAAAAACTCAATGACTTTTACTTGCAAGGTATTACGAATGCTGCTGGTTCTTGGGGGTTCCAAAACTAAGGAAACATCCGAGGCATCAATACGGATACGTAAGTCAGTTCCCGGGGCCGCATCAATTCGGGGTATCCAAAGGGGTTTATCAGCCGCCGCCACCGCAGTCATTTGATAACGCGGATGGTGTTCCATGACAGAAACGCTCAATATGCTACTGAGACTCTCTTTTTGTAGCCACGGACGCAAGGCGCTACTCGACCAAACGTCTTCCAATGTCCCTGTTGCCCTGACTTTACCCTTATCCATGACAATTACGTTATCTGCCAAGCGCAAAATTTCATCCAAACTATGGCTGACATACAAAATCGGAATTTTAACGTCTTCAGACAATTTTTCGAGATAAGGCAATAATTCGCGCTTACGGGGTAAGTCCAATGATGCAAGCGGCTCATCCATCAGCAGGATTTCAGGGGCAGTCAATAGTGCCCGGCCAATCGCTACCCGCTGTTTTTCTCCACCAGATAATGTGACGGGAAAACGTGACAACAAGTGCTCAATACCCAATAGGCCAATGATATTCTCAAACTGAGGTTTCATCTCTGGTGCCATACCGTATTGCAAATTACCTTTGACGCGATAATGCGGGAAAAGGCGGGCATCCTGAAAAACATAACCAATCCGGCGCTTTTCCGGTGGCAAAAAGATTTTCTGTTCCACATCCACTAAGATTCGGTCATTTAAAGCAATCCGGCCTTTTTGGGGACGAGTCAATCCGGCAATGACGTTGATCAGTGAGGTTTTTCCTGCACCTGAAAGCCCAAATATGGCAGTGATACTTTCTGTTGGCAAAGTGGTATCAATCTGCATGTGCAGCTCACCCAATCGCTGCTCAAAATCCAGTTCTAACATGCTGCCCCCAGACGTTTTTTGCCCCAACGCGCCAACCATTCGGAAAGCATCAATGAAATCAGCGCCAGCATAATAGCAATTATGCACAAACGCGCGGCGGCTGTTTCAGCTCCCGGCGTCTCTAGCAATGTGTACATGGCAAGGGGAATAGTTCGGGTTTCTCCCGGAATATTCGAAACAAAAGTGATGGTTGCACCAAATTCGCCCAGAGATCGGGCAAATGCCAACACCGCTCCCACGATGATCCCCGGTAATGACAATGGCAACGTGATGGTAAAAAAGACTTTAAGCGAACTTGCCCCCAATGTACGGGCAGCCTGTTCCAAACGTCGATCTATGTTTTCCAGTGACAATCGAATAGCCCTGACCATCAGCGGAAATGCCACTACAGCCGAAGCCAATGCCGCGCCCGTCCAATTAAATGCGAAGCTGATACCAAACCAATCATAAAGAAATTCACCAATGACTCCCCGACGTCCCATGCTGATAAGTAACAGATAACCCACCACCACCGGCGGTAAAACCAGTGGCAGATGGATAATGCTATCAAGCAAAGATTTCCCGAAAAACTGACAACGAGCCAGCATCCATGCCATTAAGATCCCGAATGGCAAACTGAATAACACCGCAATTCCTGAGATTTGTAAGCTCAATAAAATAGCCTGCCATTCGTATTCACTTAATATATCCAAAAGATCAGTTCCTACAGTGGACTATGCCTGTCGTCTTTCAAGTTGCAGCTTTGTTGGCTGCGCTCGCTCACCCCGGTCACATAGTTCTCTATGCTCCCGGGAATTAATGAGAGGCTCCTGCATCTTGAAATCCAATGGGTATGAAACCGTAACGCTTGAAAATTGCAGCGGCTTCAGGAGTTTTGAGATAATCATAAAAATCGCGAACCGCCTGTTTTTCATGACCTTTGATTATTGCTACTGGATATTCCACCGGTTTATGACTCTCTGGCGGAAAACCCCCCACGACTTTTACTTTTTTGCTGGCAACTGCATCAGAGCCGTAGACAATCCCCAGCGGAACTTCTGCCCGTTCCACCAGCGCCATACCACTGCGCACATTGTTAGCGCGAGCCATCAACGGACTCACCGTATCCCATGCATTTAGATTTTGCAGCGATTCCTTGGCATAGATGCCAACTGGCACATGATCAGGATCACCAACCGCTAAACGTCCTCCCGCCAGCAAAGATTTCCATTTTGTTTCCCGATTAATATCAACCTTGTCCAGTTGACTCTTTTGGGGAGCAATCAGGACAAGTTGGTTACCCAATAAGGTATGGCGGGTATTTTCAGCAATCAGTTGCTTATCCGCGACATAATTCATCCATTGTTGATCGGCAGAAATAAAGATATCCGCAGGCGCTCCCTGTTCTATCTGGCGAGCCAGTTTCGAAGATGACGCGTAAGAGGTAACGATATTCCCCTGTTTTTCTTTTTTATATTGAGCTGCAATATCGTCCAGTGCGTTAGTCAATGAAGCCGCAGCAAAAACGGTGACTTTATCTTCCGCCCAAACGTTGCCAACAAACGCCAAAGAGACTACAGCACCTATCAGCAGCGGATGAATTTTCTTTTTCATTTTAGATTTCACCTAAGACTATCAATATAGTGCGTCCAATATAGTGCGTCGTATATAACAAGATACAACGTTAAATGAAAATACTATTCTGAGATTAATCGGCAAGTTGTGAGCTAGTTTTAGCTTTTATGTTAGTTTTGCTTCTGGGTTACATTCGAGAGAATGGAAATAGCGATTAGGAAGGGATAACAGAAAGCGAAAATTACCCGGATAACCGGGTAATGGAAATTAGGTAATGGAAATTAGATGTATACGACTATCGTTCGGTATTTCCTGTTGTGGAAATAACGTTGAACAATCCGCCAAGCCCGTAAATTAGCGCCAAAATAGTGGCCATCACCACGGGGACCATGATCAGCGCAAATCCCATACTTCTAAGCAATTCAAACATGCCAACCTCATATCCTGAGTAACTAATAAACTCACTGTGTCATATCTGGCATAACACAGACACTAATCCCGCTATTCTAGACAATAAAAAGTAACGCTAACCGTCGAAACGTGCGATTCTTACGGTTATCTTATAAAAACTCTCAAATATTTGCCTGAAATGAATCACTATGCAAGCCGAAATATTGTTAACACTCAAATTACAGCAACGTCTTTTCGCTGATCCCCGGCGCATTGAGTTGCTTAAGCAGGTTAAAATCACGGGTTCTATCAGTCAGGGAGCAAAGCAGGCAGGGATCAGCTATAAAAGCGCCTGGGATGCGATTAATGAAATGAATCAACTCGCAGATGAGATGTTAGTAGAACGTACTACAGGAGGAAAAGGTGGTGGCGGTGCCCAGCTAACCCATTATGGCGAACGACTGTTGCAGCTTTATGAGCTTCTCGTAAAAATTCAACAAAAAGCATTTGACGTCCTGAAAGAAGATTCTCTGCCCTTGAATAGCCTGCTTGCCGCTATATCCCGCTTTTCATTACAAACCAGCGCCCGAAATCAATTTTTCGGTACAATCATTGAACGCAATCATGAAAATATCCAACAACACGTTCGTGTCCTGCTGGCAGATGGTAAAACATCCATCTATGCCGCTCTCACGGAACAAAGCGCGAATAAACTGGATCTTGAGAAAGGAAAAGAAGTTCTTCTGCTGATTAAGGCTCCGTGGATAACGTTAACCAAAGATTATATTCCTTCCAATTCGTTTGATAATGTCCTGTCTGGTCAGATTAGCCAGATTGAAACGGGAACCGAATACAGCGAAATTATCCTGACACTTGATGGTAAAGAATCACTCTGCGTTACCTTACCAAATCAAGAAGCAGAACGCCTGAAACTTCAACCCCATAATTTTGTCACTGCACTGTTCAATGCAGATAAAGTGATTATTGCCACACTGTGTTAATTGTTTAACAGACGAATACGCATTGACATTGAGTATTATTCCGCTTATTTCTGGTTATTATTTAGTTGATGTTGCTTAAATAAGGAAGAAAAATGTCTGAATTGCATATAACGCAAGGTAGTTTCCGTTTAAGTGACACCCGTACTCTACGGATACCGTCACTGAACATTATTTCCGGGGAAAATTGGGCTTTTGTTGGCGCAAATGGCAGTGGAAAATCTTCATTGGCTCGCGCCCTGTCAAATGAATTAATTCAATTGGCAGGAGAACGCTCTTGTTCATTTCATACACCAATGCGCCTCTCTTTAGAACAACTACAAAAACTTACCGATGAAGAGTGGCAACGTAATAATACGGATTTACTCAGTGAAGACGAAGAAGACACCGGACGTACCGCCGCAGATATCATTCAACGTCATCATAAAGACAATGAGCTATGCCTTGAATTAACCGAGTATTTTGGTATTAAGGATTTGCTTTCCCGTCGTTTCAAATATCTTTCTACCGGAGAAGTCCGTAAGGTCTTACTCTGTCAGGTATTGATGGCAGATCCCGATCTGTTGATCCTTGATGAGCCATTTGACGGACTGGATGCTTATGCTCAAGAGCAACTTTCCCAATTATTGGAAGCGTTGGCTGCAAAAGGCATTACCTTGGTTTTGATTTTAAACCGATTCCATGAAATTCCGGATTTTATCGAGAAAATCGGTGTGCTGGCGGATTGTCATCTGGTTTTGTCCGGAGAAAAAGCGGACATTCTGGCTGAATCTCTTGTCGCACAATTGGCGCACAGTGAAGAGCTGAAAAACACGCATCTCCCCGAAAAAGATGAATATCGTGTTGATGAAGAGCTTCCATCTGATCAACCTTTGGTGTCGATGCGTAATGTCATTGTTCAGTATAATGACAAGCCGATCCTCCACGATTTGAGCTGGCAAGTGAATCCCCGTGAGCATTGGCAGATCATTGGTGAGAATGGTGCAGGTAAATCGACACTCCTCAGTCTGATTACAGGTGATCATCCCCAGGGTTACAGTAATGAGTTAGTCTTGTTTGGTCGGCAACGAGGCAGCGGTGAAACAATCTGGGACATTAAACGCCATATTGGTTATGTCAGTAATGGTATTCATCTCGAATATCGTGTCAGTACCAGTGTCAGAAATGTCATTCTTTCAGGATTCTTCGATTCAATAGGGCTTTATCAGGCGGTTTCAGAGCGACAGCAACAGTTGGCTGATGAGTGGCTGGATTTATTAGGATTATCTGGAGCAACGGCAATGAGTCCATTTCATAGCTTGTCATGGGGTCAGCAACGACTCGTTTTGATCGCCCGTGCCTTAGTGAAACACCCTGCTTTATTAATTCTGGATGAACCCTTACAAGGGCTTGATCCCCTCAATCGTCAGTTAGTCCTGCGCTTCATTGATATCATGATTTCCAATGGTGATACACAACTGTTGTTCGTTTCTCACCATCAGGAAGATGCACCGACATGCATTACCCATCGACTAAAATTTATCCCTGATGGTGATATTTATCAGTATCAGACTGAGAGTATCTCCCGATAATCTCTGTAATTGCTTTATTTTCTAATCTGTTGCTGTGATTCCTTTCTTGATAGGGAGGGATCACAGGTCATTTCTCCACCTAAATTCAATCCCTATGAAACAAAACACGATTTTTAGAATGTTTTTTATTATTATTTTTGAATTTTTTAACCATTACTATAAAATCGCTGCCTATTTTTAGTTAGTTTAATTTTTTTTAAAGGTAACAGGGAATTATATGGCTTGGGCATTACTTGCCGTTTCATTAGCATTTTTGGAACGTCGCCAGAAAATTGCTTTTCTCATTGCACTCTTCGCTATCATTGCCGGAATCAGCGCTAACATACTCACCTACCCCGCAGTAATCACGCTGGCAGTGATTAGCATTTTAGGTATGGCGCACATTTATTGCAGAAAGCATACATATTGTAAAAAATATGCAATTTCCAGAATTATGACAGAATCATTACTGCTGATCTCTGGCATCCTTCTGTTCATGCATTATGTTCCTGGTTTCGATAATCTCAAATATCTGGATAAAGTACAGGTCGGCTCACTAAGCGCACCTTTTTCAATGTATTTCAACTTTGATAAAGCGCTACTGCCGTTTATCTTGTTATGCTGCTTACCTACTTTGTTCATCCGAAAACCTATAGTCAATGCCCCTGCGCACGGATGGGCATTACTCATTGCTACCATTCCAGCATTATTAGGTCTTGCGACAGCGTTGGGCGGATTATCCGTTGAGCTCCATTTACCTAGTTGGTTTCCTGCTTTTGTCTTTGCCAATATTTTCTTTGTTTCTTTAGCTGAAGAAGCTCTGTTCCGTGGCTATATTCAGCAAAGACTGAGTCAATGGATGAATCCATATCTGGCTCTTGTCATTACTTCTCTGCTATTTGGTGCTGCACATTTTGCTGGTGGTGCTCTGCTGGTGGTTTTCGCTACATTGGCAGGATTGATCTATGGCCTAACGTGGATGTGGAGTGGCCGCTTATGGGTGGCTGTTGCGTTCCATGTTTCACTTAATCTAATGCATCTGCTGTTTTTTACTTATCCAATAAAATTGGCAGGTATGATTTAAAACAAGAGTTGCAAGACTATTGTTTGCCGTATCGGTCTATCGCGCCATATAATGCCCGCTGCGATCATTTCATTTCGTATTAAAAAGTACTGATAGGAGTTTAAGCTATGGCTGTAACTAAACTGGTTCTTGTAAGGCACGGAGAAAGTGAGTGGAACAAAGAGAACCGTTTTACTGGCTGGACTGACGTTGAACTGTCTGATAAAGGCCGCTCTGAAGCACAACAAGCGGGTCAATTGCTGAAACAAGAAGGCTTCGCTTTTGATTTCGCCTACACTTCCGTTTTAAAACGTGCCATTCACACTTTGTGGAATATCCTGGACCAAGTCGATCAGCAATGGCTGCCGGTTGAAAAAAGCTGGAAACTGAATGAGCGTCACTACGGTGCACTGCAAGGACTGGATAAAGCAGAAACCGCCGCTAAGTACGGTGATGACCAAGTTAAATTATGGCGTCGTGGCTTCGCTATTACTCCTCCTGATTTGACCAAAGACGATGAGCGTTACCCTGGTCATGATCCTCGCTACGCGAATCTGAAAGCAGAAGAACTTCCAGTAACAGAAAGTCTTGCAACCACTATTGAGCGTGTGATTCCTTATTGGGAAGAAGTTATCAAGCCTCGCGTCGAAAAAGGTGAGAAAGTCATCATCGCGGCTCATGGTAACTCTCTGCGCGCATTGGTTAAATATCTGGATAATATGGGTGAAGATGAAATTCTTGAACTGAATATCCCAACGGCTGTGCCACTGGTTTATGAGTTTGATGAAAACATGAAGCCTATCAAGCACTATTATCTGGGTAATGCTGATGAAATCGCTGCAAAAGCGGCTGCGGTAGCAAACCAAGGTAAAGCAAAGTAATCCTTTAAGGATTCAAGCAAAATAATGTTAAAAAGCCGGAAGTTATCCCGGCTTTTTTATTGGTTTTTTATTGGTTATTTATTCTAAAAGTTAGCTTCTGCGATCCCTGATAGCCTGAGATAATTGACGCAGTAATGTTTCTGTATCCTCCCAGCCGATACAAGCATCTGTCACACTCTGTCCATAAACCAAAGGTTTGTCACTCTCCAGATTTTGGCTCCCTTCGACCAGATGGCTTTCAACCATGACACCAATGATAGCATTCTCGCCGCCAGCAATCTGGCCACAAACATCAGCACCTACAACCATTTGTCTTTTGAATTGCTTCGCGCTGTTTGCATGGCTGAAATCAATCATCACGCGGGGCGATAATCCTGATTTCTCCAGACCTTCCTTAACGGCGCTGACATGCTTGTCACTATAATTAGGCTCTTTACCACCGCGCAGAATAATATGGCAATCTTGGTTACCTGTCGTATTAACAATAGCTGAGTGACCCCATTTGGTAACAGACAGGAAGCAGTGTGGCGAACTGGCTGAATTGATAGCATCAATGGAAACTTTGATCGTGCCATCTGTACCATTTTTGAAACCTACCGGACAAGAAAGCCCTGATGCCAGTTCACGGTGAACCTGAGATTCCGTTGTACGTGCGCCTATCGCACCCCAGCTCATAAGATCTCCCAAATACTGAGGCGTAATCATATCGAGGAATTCACCCGCAGCAGGCAGCCCTGTGTTATTAATATCGAGCAGCAGCTGACGGGCAAGGCGTAATCCATTGTTGATATTAAAACTACAATCCATACTTGGATCATTAATCAAGCCTTTCCAGCCTACCGTTGTGCGGGGTTTTTCAAAATAAACCCGCATGACAATTTCTAAATCATCTTTCAATTCTTCACGTAATTTATTCAGGCGCCCTGCATATTCCAATGCCGCTTGTGGATCATGAATTGAACATGGGCCAATTACTACCAATAAACGATCATCTTCACCAATTAAAATATTGTGAATAGATTCACGTGCCTTACGAACAGTAATAGCACTTTCTACTGTCGCAGGAAATTTTTCAAGTAATGCCACTGGTGGTAATAATTCCGTTATTTTTCTTATTCTTATATCGTCATTCTGGTAATTCATTGTCCTTTCACCTAATGTGTTTACAGTTATTTGAAGTAATTTTGTGATCTCAATCTAACTGCTAGGCGCTGTGCTGTAAATAATATTTGTGAATAAAAAGAAGATGCATTCTTTATAAAAAACGCTATTAAACGTAAAAATGATGTTAATTCAGATAAATGGAAACATAACAGGCCATAAGCAGATTTATTGCCTATGGCCTGTTATGAGTTTTAATTTATATTTTCTTCTAGCGGTGGTTCCTGATGTTTAGCCGCTTTAATCCACAAGCGAGCACCATTCAGCGCAATACCTGTCAGAATAATATACTGTAGCGACATCGCCAAGACGCCTTGCTGATAGTAAATTACGATACTGATAACATTGATAATGATCCATATCAGCCAGTTTTCCACATGCTTACGGGTCATCAATATCATTGCCACTATCGATAATATCGTCATCACGGAATCCCAGAATGGGAAATCATCTGGCGGCAATTGTTCCATGATGATATTTGCGCCCATAGCCTGTAAGGCAAGAACCACAATTTTTGCCATATAGCCAAAGATTTGATCGATATTAAATGTCATAACCAATATGGCAAATATAGAAACCGCAGCAACCATGATCATCTGTTTGGGATTAAGCCAGCGAATTTTAAGCTCTGCTTGTTTTTGATCATCCACTCGACTCCAGGCATACCAGCCATAAACATTAGCAGCAAAGAAAAAGATTTGTAGGATCAGGCTAGCGTAGAGGTGGATTTGAAAAAAGATTATGGCAAATAGTGAGACATTAATTAACCCAAATAGGTAATTAATGATTTTTTCTTGGCTAGCGAGCCAGATACATAATAATCCCGCTATCGTGCCAATTGCTTCAATATATGAAAGATCATAACCACCTGCCCCTAACGGAATATGTACTAACGTGTTTTTAATGCTTAAAAAACCCATGCTTTATTATCCTTACCATAAGTAATGTTTAGTATATCCATACAACAAACGTTAAATTACGAGATAAATTAGCTATTTTGCCTTTTTATGTTTTGCATGCTAAACAAGATAACGAATTTATCAATAAAGTTCAACAATTCGCATTAGCTGAAACGCTTTGTTTTTCTACATAATCACATCAGACCTGTTAATGATAGCGATATTGAGATATATGATACGACTTACTGATTTCCCTTAACAAAACTATCCTTAAAAACCTATCCTTAAAAATCTATCCTTAAAAAATTATCTGTCAGAAAAATGGTGATTTAAAGATGAGCGGACCATTCTCCTATATTTGTTTATCGGCTGGATTCACGAAATGAACAAGAAATATTTACGAAGGGATTAGACGCATTTATGCAACTGTACAGTCAAATTGACAGGAACAACAAGAATAGGTGGCATTACATAGAATTCCATCTAACAGGATAATAGAAGCCGAAATTTATGAAATAAAAGAAAATGAGCAATATGTTAAAAGTGATACTGTCAGAAGAGTTAGACGAGAGTAAAAATCAATGTTCTACGACTGAACTAGGTTCATCTAAGGATGATGCTTAAAGTGAAGATTTAGATGGTGGGTCGTGCAGGATTCGAACCTGCGACCAATTGATTAAAAGTCAACTGCTCTACCGACTGAGCTAACGACCCATCTGAGGATATGCTTAAAGCGAGGATTTAAATGGTGGGTCGTGCAGGATTCGAACCTGCGACCAATTGATTAAAAGTCAACTGCTCTACCGACTGAGCTAACGACCCATTTAAATCTGTTTGGCAGTTATCCCTGCCAACGGCGGCTTATATTACTGATTTCTCAGATTGGTGCAACGTTTATTTTAGAAAACCCGATCAAGCGATCACTAATCAATCAATTATCCCCGAAAAGACCGATATATGACCTTTCGGGGATAATTATTACATTCCAGAAAGTTTTTTCTCAGCCATTTTTGCCGCACTACTTCCAGAATATTGCTTAACTACCTGCTGATAAACTGCTTTAGCCTTATCTTTTTGTCCTTTTTCCTGCATTATCAAACCAATTTTGTACAGAGAGTCACTACTTTTTTGTGACTTGGGAAAGTCTTTCACAACAGTAGCAAAGTAATAAGCCGCGTCGTCTTTTTTGCCTTTGTTGTAATTCAACTGCCCTAACCAATAGTTGGTATTCGACAGATATTTAGACTTAGGATAGGATTTGACGAAATTTTGAAATGCTGCAATCGCCTTATCATATTCTTTGGTGTTAATTGCCAAAGAAACGGCAGCATCGTAGTCTCCCTTTTCATTTCCCGTCCTAGCCGGTGCAGCGGATTGTTTATCCCCAGTTTGTGCTGAAGAAGCAGCATCAGCGCTTTCAGAACTCTCTGCGCTTGATGGATTAGTGATTTTATCCAACTGCTGATAAATATCTTTCTGGCGCTCAATAACCTGATTTAATTGATACTGATTCTCCTGAATTTGACCACGGAGTGTATCGATATCACGTTGAGAGTCAGAAAGCTGTTGCTGGAGTTGAGTTAATAATTGACTGTGAGCGTCAGAAATACGCTCTAATTGGGAGAGGCGCTCATCGGTGGAGCCTGAGCCGACATTACTGATTGGCGCTCGGGCAGTAGCGGCCCAAGGGGCCGCTACGCCAACCAATAACGACAGACCCAACACATAACGTCTGAAGTTACTGTTCATGCATTACTCTTAGTATACGATTACAGCGCGACGGTTTTTCGCGTATGCTGCTTCGTCATGGCCAAGTACAGCTGGTTTTTCTTTACCGTAAGAAACGATAGCGAGCTGGTCAGCAGAAACGCCTTTGCCTTGCAGGTACATTTTCACTGCATTTGCACGACGCTCACCCAGAGCGATGTTGTACTCTGGAGTACCACGTTCGTCCGCATGACCTTCGATAGTTACTTTAACAGATGGGTTAGTACGCAGGAATGCAGCGTGTGCATCCAGCATCTGAGCAAATTCGCTGTTAATATCATACTTATCGAAACCGAAGTATACGATGTTGTTGTTTTGCAGCTCTTGCATCTGCTGACGTGCTAATTCTTCAGCAGACAGACCCGCTTTAGAAGAATTATCAACAGTGCCTACACCAGACTGATCATTGTTACCATTCTTGTTAGTAGTACACGCTGCTACGGCCATGATTGGTAAAGCTAACATCAGCCCTTTTAGCACTTTGTTCAGTTGCATCTCTTTGATCCTTTTATAGTTTGCCATACATCTTATTTTATTATGCATCACAGATACGGCGACCAGGCAGGGGATTTTACCTGTCCATCGGTGGCCGGAAGACGCGCTTTGAAACGCCCATCAGTCGAAACTAGCTGCAATACAGTTCCCCACCCTTGAGTGGAGCTATAAATCACCATAGTGCCATTAGGTGCGATACTCGGCGTTTCATCCAGGAACGTATCCGTCAAAATTTGGACAGATCCCGTTGCCAGATCTTGTTTGGCGATATGCTGACTGCCATTTGCCGAGCTAACCATTACGATAAAACTACCGTCAGGGCTAACATCTGCATCTTGGTTTTGTGATCCTTCCCAAGTCAGGCGTTGTGGAGCACCGCCATTAATATCGATTTTGTACAACTGCGGACGACCGCCCTGATCTGAGGTATAGACCAGTGTTTGGCTATCGGGCATCCAGCTTGGCTCAGTGTTATTACTGCGGCCATCAGTGACTTGACGGATTTGACCAGAGGCTAAATCCATCACATTAAGATTCAAACTGCCTGTTTTCGATAGCGCAAAGGCAAGTTTAGTCCCATCGGGAGAAAATGCGGGCGCTCCGTTATGGCGAGGGAACGACGCTATCTGTCTCACTGCACTTGTTGCCAGTGTCTGAACAACCAGTGCAGAACGACCACTTTCAAAAGTCACATAAGCAAGTTTAGATGCATCTGGTGACCATGCCGGAGACATCAATGGTTCAGGTGAACGATGCACGGTAAATTGGTTATAACCGTCATAATCAGAAACACGCAGCTCATAAGGATATTTACCCCCACTGGTATTTTTGACGACATAAGCTATACGTGTACGAAATGCACCTTTAATACCCGTCAGTTTTTCAAACACCTGATCACTTGCTGCATGTGCTGCATAGCGCAACCACTTTTTCTCTATTGAGAATTGCTCTTGTGCCAGCACTGCTCCTGGTGTACCAGCAGCATCAACCAACTGATAAGAAACAAGAAATTTACCATCTGCACTTGGTTGAATGCGCCCAACAATTACTGAGTCGATTCCAAGAGCAGTCCATGCAGCAGGTGTTACTTCTGATGCAGTAGTCGGTTGTTGTGGCATACGGGTTGGATCAATGGGATTGAATTTCCCGCTATTGCGCAGGTCTGCCGCAATAATTGAACCAATATCCTCTGGAGCATTGCCTTCACCAGTCCATTTAAATGGGACAACCCCAATTGGACGGGCAGAATCAACGCCTTGTGTAATTTCAATGCGAACTTCTGCATGAGCCAGCGCTGCCCACATCATCAGAAAGCCCAGTATTATTTTTAAATTCTGCTTAAACATCTGATTAAAAATTTGCTTCATCATCTCTCCCTTATCGCGATCTCTTATCTGCCCGCAATAATCCGCCGGATTCTAACAAACGCCAACAAACAAAACTAGATACCTAAATAAAATCTAATAATTTTGTTTGTTCATATAAATTATTCGAAGGTTCATCTAGAAAATAAGGCTTCTATACCAAATATTTATCTTATTGTGGCTTAAAGTCTAGTGTGAAATCCCTGAAATGCTCATAAATCTCCTTACTTGGTGGAGACGGCATTTTTTTAACCAAATGAGCTGCGGCAAGTGCTGCTCGACATAAAGCAGGATCACCTGATACCGCTTTAATATCAATCAGCAATCCATCTGAGGCCAGCTTTATTTTTAACTCACAGTTACGTCCGATATACAAGTTCGCATCAATGAATTGCTTCTCTATCGCAGACCGAATCTGCCCCTTGTAACTACTGATATCTGAATCGGAAGGACCACTTTTCTTACCGCCGCCTTTTCCTGCCGCTGTTGCCCCACCCTGCTTGGGTGCATTCGATGTCAACCCACCTAACAAATCATCAACGGACTGAGCCTGTTTCGCAGCTTCCGCCTTAGCTTTGGCTTTAGCCTTCGCTTCTGCTTTTGCTTTAGCTTCGGCATCAGACTTTGCCTTAGCTTCCGCCTCGGCTTTTACTTTGGCTTCTGCCGCTGCTTTTGCCTTGGCCTCTGCTTCTGCTTTAGCTTTTGCCTCAGCGGCCGCTTTACGTTTTACGGCCTCTTCAGCCTCTTTCTTCGCCTGAGCTTCTGCTTTCTGTTGAGCTTCAGCCTGTTCTTTCAGAATTCTTTCTTTTTCTGCCAACGCTTTTGCAGCAGCTTCTTCTGCTTGCTTCTGCTCTTCACGTGACTTAGCGGCAGCAGCCTCAGATTGTTTTTTCTGAGTTTCAGCCGCTTGCTGTGCTTTGATGCGTTCTTCTTCAGCCACTTTCAAGCGTTCCTGCTCTTCCGCCTGCTTTGCCCGCAATTCAGCGGCCTGTTGTTCAGCCTTTTTCTTCCGCTGTTGCTCAGCTAACTTCGCATTGGCCTGCTGCTGTTGCTTCTGGTTATATTGCTGAACTACAGCATTCGGATCGACCATAACAGCATCAATGATAGTGCCATTATCTCCACCGCCCCCCATTTCCGTTTTTTGCACCAAAGATCCCCAAATCAGAAATCCTATCAGGATAATGTGCAATATTACCGAAATGATAATGGCGCGATTCAACCTATTATTTTGCTCGCTTGTCTTTCCCACGCTCGACATCCAGAAACTTTAAGTGACAGCCGCAATCAGGCTCCGATAGGCTGAGTCATTAAACCCACCGATTTTACACCTGCCTGACGAAGCATATTGAGTGCCTTGATAATTTCATCATAAGGAACTTCCTTAGAGCCGCCAATCAAGAAAACTGTCTTCGGATTGGTATTCATCAAGGTTTTAGCCTCAGCAATGATTTGCTGTTCAGGTAACAATTCCAAACGTTCCTGATTAACAACCATGTTGTACTGCCCTACCCCAGAAACTTCTACAATAACTGGTGGGTTATCAGTGGTGGAAACCGTTTTTGAATCCACCGAATCAGGTAAATCGACTTCTACGCTTTGCGTGATAATCGGGGCTGTTGCCATAAATATCAGCAACAACACCAGCAACACGTCCAGCAAGGGGACGATATTGATCTCGGATTTTAGCTCACGTCTGCGACTACGAGTGCGCGCCATTCGCTGTATTTCCCCTTACGATTATTACGACTTATTGGTGTTGGAAGTAAAAGCCTGACGATGCAGAATAGCCAAAAATTCTTCCATAAAGTTATCGTAGGTTTGTTCTAATTTATTGACGCGCTGATTCAGTCGGTTATAAGCCATTACCGCAGGAATTGCAGCAAATAAACCGATCGCGGTTGCAATCAGAGCTTCAGCAATACCGGGAGCAACCATTTGTAACGTTGCCTGTTTGACCGAGCCCAAGGCGATGAATGCATGCATGATCCCCCAAACCGTACCAAACAAACCAATATAAGGGCTGATAGAACCTACCGTTCCCAAAAATGGAATGTGATTTTCCAATGTCTCCATCTCACGGTTCAATGAGATACGCATAGCACGGGAAGCCCCTGTAATAACCGCTTCTGGTGCATGGCTATTTGCTTGATGCAAACGGGCATATTCTTTAAATCCAGAATGGAAAATCTGTTCAGTACCACTTAACGAATCAAGGCGTGACTGACTTTCTTTATAAAGGCGAGATAATTCAATACCCGACCAAAATTTATCTTCAAACGCTTCTGCCTCACGGCTTGCAGCATTAAGGATCTTTGTTCGCTGAATAATAATTGCCCAAGAAAAAATAGAAAAGCCGATCAAAATCAACATGATCAGCTGCACTAAGAAGCCTGCCTTAAGAAATAAATCAAGGATATTCATGTCAGTCACTGCTTAAACTCCGCGACAATAGACTTTGGAAGCGCAATTGGCTTCATTTGAGATGAATTCACGCAGACAACTAAACATTCTGCGCTGCTGATAACGACACCATTGCTATCAACAATTCGTTGAATAAATGTCAGAGAAGCGCCACGGATATTCGTAACTTCGCTTTCAACAACCAGCTGATCATCCAGTTTTGCTGGTTTCCGGTAGTCAATAGTCATACGGCTGACAACAAAGCCAACTTGCTCATCCAGCATATACTGTTGGTGGCAGCCTTTCTCACGCAGCATTTCTGTGCGGGCTCTTTCGTAAAAAACCAAATAGCGAGCATGATAGACTACACCACTAGCATCAGTGTCTTCGTAGTAAACACGGATAGGCCAACGGAACAACATATTACTCATATAATCCTAATTTAGGCGAATTGACGCTGTCACTATACTTAAGACAATGGCGCTTTGGAATGACTTGTCAGTAAAAAAAATTTATAGGCCAACGACCTATAAAATTATAATTAGTTTACTTAAAGAAATGATATAAGCCAAAAAGAAGAATGAAAAATGCAGGTAATGGATGAAAAAACAGACGCCAGATAATACGTTGAGGATGAAATCCAACGCCAAAAGTAACACCGGCACAAACCGACCAGATCAATAAAATCTCTTGCCATATCTGCAATGAGCTAGTGTTGGCCGCAAAACGTGTCGGGTCCCAGAATACACATGAGGCAAGCGCCAAAGCTGCGATGAGGATAAGGGCCCTCAACAGGCCCTTATCCATAAGTTGGTAGAATTTATCAACCAACGTCATTTTTTATCACTCTCAATCGCTTTTTCTGATTCATTATGTTCGAGAGCCAAAGCTGCAATAATAGCAAAACTACATGCTAAGAGCGTTCCGAGAATCCAAGCAAAATACCACATGCCTATGCTCCTTCAGTACAGTGAGTGTTTGTTGTTTTCAATGTAGTTCTTATCCAAACGTCCAAAGGTTTTGTAGTAACACCAGATGGTGTAAGACAACACAATAGGAACGAAGATAAGCGCAACAACGAACATGATTTGCAACGTCCACTGACTGGATGTCGCATCCCACATAGTCAGGCTGACATTAGGATCAAGACTTGACGGCATCACAAATGGGAACATAGCAATACCAGAAGTCAGAATAATGCAAGTTACCGTCAAGGATGAGAACAGAAATGCCCAAGCCCCTTTATCCAACCGAGTTGCCAACATAGTTAGCAGAGGGAGAAGCACACCCAACGCCGGTACTGCCCACAGAATCGGATAGTTATTGAAGTTAATCAGCCATGCGCCTGCCTGTTGGACAACTTCTTTATGCAATGGGTTAGAAGGTGCATTAACATCCAGATTGCTGGTTACAACATAACCGTCAATACCATAAATCAGCCATACTCCTGCCAGTAGGAATGCAACTGCCGTTATCGCTGCACAAACATGAGTCGCGGTACGGGAACGCAGATGCAATTCGCCGACTGTACGCATTTGCAGGTAAGTCGCACCTTGTGTCACTATCATCATCAGGCTAATCACACCAGCCAGCAGACCATAAGGATTCAGCAAGCCGAAAAATGAACCTTCATAGGAAACACGCAAGTAAGAGTCAACTGCCAACGGCACACCTTGCAACAAGTTACCAAATGCAACACCAATAACCAGCGCAGGGACGAAACTACCGATAACCAATCCCCAATCCCACATGTTACGCCATTTGCTGCTTTCCAGTTTTGAACGGTAATCAAAACCGACCGGACGGAAAAACAGTGCAGCCAAGACTAAGATCATTGCCACATAGAAGCCGGAGAAAGCCGCAGCATATACCATTGGCCATGCTGCAAACAGAGCTCCGCCCGCAGTGATTAACCAGACTTGGTTACCATCCCAGTGTGGGGCAACTGAGTTAATCATGATGCGGCGTTCGGTATCATTTTTACCAATGATTTTCAGCAGGATACCTACTCCCATATCGAAACCATCAGTCACTGTGAAACCGATCAGCAACACACCAATCAGCAGCCACCATATAAATCGTAATACATCATAATCAAGCATAAGTGGACTCCTGCTTACTCAATATTGTTCGCTGAAGAAGCTGTTTTCTGTTCAAAGTGATAACGCCCAGTCTTGAGGCTACTTGGGCCAAGACGTGCAAATTTGAACATCAAGAACATCTCTGCGACCAAGAACAAGGTGTACAGACCACAAATCAGTACCATTGAGAAAATGAGATCGCCAACACTTCGTGTTGAAGCAGCCACGGCGGTTGGCAAAACTTCACCAATTGCCCAAGGCTGACGGCCATATTCTGCAACGAACCATCCGGCTTCAATGGCAATCCACGGTAATGGGATACTGAACAATGCAATACGCAGCAACCATCTATATTGACCGATACGATTGCGGATAACACTCAGGAATGACAGACCGATAACCAATAGCATGATAAAACCTGCGGCAACCATGATACGGAATGCAAAATAGAGCGGAGCTACACGCGGAATAGAATCTTTCGCTGCGGCTTGAATCTGCGCTTCTGTCGCATCAGTTACGTTTTCGGTATAACGCTTGACGAGCATGCCATAACCAAGATCTTTCTTGCTTTCATTGAATGCACTGCGAACACTTGGGTCAGTATTGCCTGAACGCAATTCTTCAAGTAATTCGTATGCTTTGATGCCGTTACGGATACGCTGCTCATGTTGTCCCATCAAATCACGCAGACCAACAACAGGTGTATCTGTGGAGCGAGTGGCAATCAGACCTAAAACATAAGGAATTTGGATGGAGTATTTGTTTTCCATTTTGTCCTGATCAGGAATACCAATCAGCGTGAATGAAGCTGGGGGTGGCTGAGTTTCCCACTCTGCTTCAATCGCAGCCAGTTTGGTTTTCTGCACATCACCCATTTCATATCCAGATTCATCACCCAGAACGATAACAGACAATATTGCAGCCATACCGAAACTTGCCGCAATGGCAAAAGAGCGTTTGGCAAACGCAAAATCTCGCCCTTTAAGCAGGTAGTAAGAGCTGATGCCCAACACAAAAACAGCACCTGTAACATAACCGGCAGCAACAGTATGGACGAATTTCACCTGAGCAACCGGGTTAAGTACCAGTTCACTGAAGCTCACCATTTCCATTCGCATGGTTTCGAAATTGAAATCAGACGCAATCGGGTTTTGCATCCAACCATTCGCAACCAATATCCATAAAGCAGAGAAGTTAGAGCCTAATGCAACCAGCCAGGTAACCGCCAAATGTTGTTTTTTGCTCAAACGATCCCATCCGAAGAAAAACAGACCAACGAATGTAGATTCGAGGAAGAAAGCCATCAGACCTTCGATGGCCAGCGGCGCACCGAAAATATCACCAACGTAATGTGAGAAATATGACCAGTTTGTTCCGAACTGGAACTCCATGGTCAAGCCCGTTGCGACACCCAGAGCAAAGTTAATACCAAATAACTTGCCCCAGAATTTTGTCATATCTTTGTAGATCTGCTTGCCAGAAAGGACATATACCGTTTCCATGATCGCAAGCAGAAACGCCATACCGAGCGTTAATGGAACGAACAGGAAATGATACATGGCAGTTAAGGCAAACTGTAATCGTGACAGTTCGACAATATCAAACATCTTGACTCCTTGCTCCTAGCAGGAAGACACCGACTTGCGGCAACCGACTTTACAAAATGAAAGTCTCGTAACTACCAGCAATAAATGCCTCAAACACAATAATAAATTATTAACTAAATCAAATATCCAGTATATACCACAATAATATTACGCCTATATTTACACACAATAAATAAATTTTAACGTGACTCAGATTAGAATTCTGAATATAGGTCAACAATCCCATGCATTCTCAGGCTAGCGTTTATATATTTTAGATCAATTTAAACAATTTTAGCGAATACAATCTAGAGTAATAAATTGATTTTAGTCAATTTTTTCCTTGTTTTGTTAAGTATTACAGCTATTATTTCATTCTGGTTTACCGAGTGTTAATGAGTTGTTATTTGCAATGAGCTGTAATTTATTTTTTGCTGTAAAAAGAATTATAAAATTAACTTTTCATTTTCATTCTTTGAAAAATATATTTTTTCAATATTCCAAATTAAATTTATAAAATAAATAGGTATCCTTAAAACCAGTTAAATTAAATTTAAAAATAACATTTCCTATAAATTAACTAACCCACTGTTAACATTATAAATAAAAATAAAAGGGCCACCCTGAGGCGGCCCTTTTCTATCAAAACGGCTTATTTTAAAACAGGTTATGCCAGTAATGCTTTCACTGCATCACCAATGTCAGCAAGGCTGCGAACAGTCTTAACACCGGCCGCTTCCAGTGCAGCAAACTTCTCATCTGCTGTACCTTTACCGCCTGCGATAATCGCTCCGGCATGCCCCATACGCTTACCTTTAGGCGCAGTTACACCCGCAATATAAGCAACGACTGGCTTAGTTACATGCTCTTTGATATAAGTAGCAGCTTCTTCTTCTGCTGTACCACCGATTTCACCAATCATCACAATGGCTTCTGTCTGTGGATCTTCCTGGAACAGCTTCAGGATATCGATAAAGTTTGAGCCTGGAATTGGGTCACCACCGATACCAACACAGGTAGACTGACCTAGACCAGTATCAGTAGTCTGTTTTACCGCTTCATAAGTCAATGTACCGGAACGGGACACAATACCGACTTTACCCGCTTTGTGAATATGACCAGGCATGATGCCGATTTTACATTCATCAGGAGTAATAACGCCCGGACAGTTAGGGCCGATCATGCGAACACCTGCTTGATCCAGTTTCACTTTCACTGTCAGCATATCGAGTGTCGGAATGCCTTCTGTAATAGTGATGATGAGCTTAATGCCTGCTTCAATCGCTTCCAGAATGGAGTCTTTACAAAATGGTGCCGGGACATAGATAACAGAAGCCGTCGCACCCGTTGCTTCAACCGCTTCACGTACGGTATTGAATACAGGCAACCCCAAATGCTCAGTACCACCTTTGCCCGGAGTTACACCGCCAACCATTTGAGTGCCGTAAGCAATCGCCTGTTCAGAGTGGAAAGAACCTTGGCTACCAGTAAAACCCTGACAAATTACTTTGGTGTTTTTATCGATTAAAATAGACATTATTTATTCTCCGCTGCTGCTACTGCCTGTTTAGCTGCGTCTGTCAAACTAGTAGCTGCGATGATATTCAAACCACTGTCTGCCAGTTTCTTAGCGCCCAGTTCAGCATTGTTTCCTTCCAGACGAACGACTACGGGTACGTTAACACCCACTTCTTCCACCGCACCAATAATACCGTCAGCAATCAGGTCACAACGGACAATACCACCAAAGATATTTACAAAAACAGCTTTAACATTTTCATCTGACAAGATGATTTTGAATGCTTCGGTAACACGCTCTTTCGTCGCACCACCGCCCACATCAAGGAAGTTTGCCGGTGCGCCACCATGCAGTTTAACAATGTCCATAGTACCCATTGCCAGACCCGCACCATTTACCATACAACCAATGTTGCCATCCAGCGCAACATAGTTCAGTTCCCATTGTGCAGCCTGAGCTTCACGTGGGTCTTCCTGTGAAGGATCGTGCATTTCACGCAATTCAGCCTGACGGAACATAGCGTTACCATCTGCGCTTAATTTCCCATCCAGACAGATAAGATCACCTTGCGTTGTGATAACCAGCGGGTTGATTTCGACCAGAGCTAAATCACGCTCCAGGAACAAATTAGCCAATCCCAAGAAAATTTTGGTGAATTGACCAACCTGCTTACCAGTCAAACCGAGTTTGAATGCCAGTTCACGGCCTTGATACGGCATAGGGCCAGCCAGTGGGTCGATGATTGCTTTATGAATCAGTTCGGGCGTTTCTTCCGCCACTTTTTCTATTTCGACGCCACCTTCGGTAGAGGCCATAAACACTACACGACGTGTACCACGGTCAACAACAGCACCAAGATACAGCTCTTTGGCAATATCGGTTGCCCCTTCTACCAAGATCTGATGAACAGGCTGACCCTGTACATCTGTCTGGTAAGTTACCAGTCGTTTACCCAGCCATTGTTCAGCAAAAGCACGGATATCTTCCTTGCTGTTGACGACTTTCACGCCACCAGCCTTACCGCGGCCACCTGCATGAACCTGACATTTAACGACCCAAGGGCCTAAACCAATCTTGGATGCTGCTTCTTCTGCTTCGCGCGGAGTGGTACAAGCATAACCAGCGGGTGCTGGTAAACCATACCGTGCAAAAAGTTGTTTTGCCTGATACTCGTGTAAATTCATGATGTTCTATCCATAATTTAATATAAGAAAGGTAAATTACCTTCTATTTTGTTGCTCTGGATATGACCAGCCCAAAAGGGCTGGCCTGCATATACATTTTTACATCAACATCGTACTACTTCAGACTGAGCGGAGTTCAACACTCTCCGCCGATAGTGATGCTATACATCCAGCAACAAACGTGTTGGATCTTCCAGCATTTCTTTGATGGCCACCAGGAAGCCTACAGACTCACGCCCGTCAATCAGACGGTGATCATAAGAAAGCGCCAGATACATCATCGGAAGGATCTCAACCTGACCATTCACGGCCATTGGGCGATCTTTGATGGCATGCATGCCGAGGATCGCACTTTGTGGCGGATTAATGATCGGCGTAGACATCAGAGAACCGAATACACCGCCATTGGTAATGGTGAAATTACCGCCAGTGAGTTCTTCAACGGTCAACTTACCGTCGCGGCCTTTGATAGCCAGCTCTTTGATGCTTTTCTCGATTTCAGCCATGCTCAGTGCATCTGCATCACGCAGGACGGGTGTCACCAGACCACGTGGTGTAGATACTGCAATGCTGATATCAAAATAGTTGTGGTAAACCACGTCAGTACCATCAATAGAAGCGTTAACTTCTGGATAACGTTTCAGTGCTTCAACCACCGCTTTCACATAGAAAGACATAAAGCCCAAACGCATACCATGACGTTTTTCAAACGCATCGCCGTACTGCTTACGCAATACCTGAATTGGTTTCATATTGACTTCATTGAAAGTCGTCAACATTGCCGTATTATTTTTCGCTTCCAACAAACGCTCTGCAACACGCTTGCGCAGACGGGTCATTGGTACACGTTTTTCACTACGGTGTGGCAACAAAGATTGCTGTGCAGCAGGAGCCGCAGCAGGCTTATCAGTTCCTTTTTTATTCGCAGCGATATATTTTTCTACGTCTTCGCGAACAATGCGGCCGCCAACACCACTGCCTTTAATCGCAGCAGGATCTAAATCATGTTCTGAAATCAAACGACGAACAGCCGGGCTCAGAGCATCATTGCTTTCTGCTTCCAAAGACGCGGTTTGGCGCTGCGCTGGTGTTGCTTCTGTTTTTTCTTTTACGTCAGCAGGTATGCCTGTGCTGTCACCCAGACGAATACGACCGAGCAGTTGCTTGGACAGTACGGTGGCTCCTTCTTCTTCCAAAATCGCTTCCAGAACACCCGCTTCACTTGCCGGCACTTCCAAAACAACTTTGTCAGTTTCAATTTCAACCAGCACGTCATCACGCTCAATGGTGTCACCTGGTTTTTTATGCCATGTTGCAACAGTGGCATCGGCAACCGATTCAGGAAGTTCTGGAACCAGAATTTCTACGCTACTCATTTTCTATCCTTATTTATTCAACGTTCAATGCGTCATCAACCAGTGCTTTCTGTTGCTGCTGGTGAACAGACGTATATCCCACAGCCGGGGAAGCAGATGCCGGACGACCTGCATAACGTAAAGATGCCCCAAATGGGATCGCTTCACGGAAATTATGTTGACTACAATACCAAGCCCCTTGGTTCAGCGGCTCTTCCTGACACCAGACGAAATCATGCACATGGGCATACTGTTCAAACAGGGTTTGTATGTCTTGACGTGGGAATGGATACAGCTGCTCAACCCGCACGATAGCGACATTGGTCTGTTCATTCTTACGGCGCTGTTCCAGTAAATCGTAATAAACTTTACCGGAGCAAAGTACAACGCGTTTAACATCTTTTGGATCCAAGGCGTCAATTTCACCAATCACTGGCTCGAATTTACCGTTAGCCAGTTCATCCAGAGTAGATACAGCCAATGGATGACGCAGCAGTGATTTAGGTGACATGACGATGAGAGGACGACGCATACCACGCAGAGCCTGACGGCGCAGCATGTGATAAACCTGAGCCGGAGTCGATGGCACACAGACCTGCATGTTCTGTTCTGCACAAAGTTGCAGGTAACGCTCCAGACGTGCCGATGAATGCTCTGGACCCTGCCCTTCATAACCATGTGGCAGCAGCATGACCAGACCACACATACGGCCCCATTTTTGTTCGCCGGAGCTGATGAACTGATCAATAACAATCTGGGCTACGTTGGCGAAATCACCAAACTGGGCTTCCCAAATCGTCAACGCACGAGGTTCTGTTGTCGCATAGCCGTATTCAAATGCCAGTACCGCTTCCTCTGAAAGTACGGAATCCCATACGTTGAATACACCCTGAGCATTGTGGACATTCGCCAAAGGTACATAAACAGAAGCATTGTTTTGATCATGAATAACAGCATGGCGATGGAAGAAAGTACCACGGCCCGCGTCTTCACCGGAGAGACGTACAGGGATGCCTTCATCAACCAACGTCGCATAAGCCAGTGTTTCAGCCCCACCCCAGTCGAACAATTTACCACCGTTGGCCATTTCCGCACGGTCGCTATAAATTTTCGCAACGCGTGAATGCATTTCCACTTCGTCAGGGATCGTACTGAGGCGCTTGCCGAGATCTTGCAGACGTTTCATATCCACTTTATGCGGATACTCTTCATCCCATTCATGGTTCAGATACGGTTCCCATGTGAATGAATGCAGGCCCATTGGACGCCATTCATCAACAACACATTCCCCATGATCCAACGCATCACGATACAGATTAACCATCTCGGTAACATCATTGGCAGCCAGCAAACCCTCTGCTATCAGCTTATCCCCATAGATTTTACGGGCTGTTGGTTGTTTTTTGATTTTCTGGTACATCAATGGCTGAGTTGCGCTCGGCTCGTCAGCTTCGTTATGACCGTGGCGACGGTAGCAGACCAGATCAATCATGACGTCACGTTTGAAGGTATTGCGGAAATCAAGTGCCAAACGAGTAACGAATGCAACGGCTTCCGGATCATCTGCGTTAACGTGGAAAATCGGGGCCTGAACCATTTTCACAATATCAGTACAATATTGTGTTGAACGAGAATCTTTCGGATTAGACGTGGTGAAACCAATCTGGTTGTTAATCACAATACGGACAGTACCACCGACTTCATAGCCACGAGCCTGAGACATGTTCAGTGTTTCCTGAACAATTCCCTGTCCTGTTACTGCTGCATCACCGTGGATGGTGACTGGCAGAACCATATTACTGCGGCCTTCATCAAGACGATCACGGCGAGCACGCACTGAACCGATAACAACAGGGCTGACAATTTCAAGGTGAGACGGGTTAAAGGCCAGAGCCAAATGCACCAAACCACCCTCGGTTTCGAAATCAGAAGAGAAACCTTGGTGATATTTCACGTCACCCGTACCGAGGTGTTCTTTATGTTTACCAGCAAATTCGTCAAACAGGTCAGCAGGTTTTTTACCCAAGAGATTGACCAGAACGTTGAGGCGACCACGATGAGCCATTCCCAGCACAACTTCACGAGTATCTTGTTTACCCGCATGGCGGATCAACTCTTTCAACATGAGGATAAGTGCATCACCACCTTCCAGGGAGAAACGTTTCGCCCCTGGGAATTTAGCACCCAGATAACGCTCCAAGCCTTCCGCCGACGTTAATTCTCTCAGAAAACGATGCTTTTCTTCTGTATTGAATTGTGAGCCAACTGCCACAGATTCCAGACGCTGCTGAATCCAACGTTTTTCTTCTGTATTGGTGATATGCATGTATTCCGCACCAATTGAACCGCAATAAATGCGCTTCAGTGTGTCATACAGATCAGCCAATTTCATTGTCTCTTTACCGATGGCAAAAGAGCCCACATTAAACGTTTCTTCGAAATCTGCCTTTGTTAAATTATGGAAAGCAGGATCGAGGTCTGATACAGATTCCTGTTTCCATAATCCCAATGGATCAAGATTTGCTTGTTGGTGTCCGCGGAAGCGGAATGCGTTGATAAGCTGCAAAACTTTGACTTGTTTTGCATCCATTGCTGGATCGCTGACTGAAGTGTGGTAACGTGTTGCATCCTTTGCCAGACGACGGAAATAGTCGCGTGTCTGTGAGTGAAGTTGTTCCCCGCTAAGCCCTGCATCTGGTAATTGTTGGAAAATTTCTCTCCAACTTGCATCAACAGAGTTAGGATCGGTTATATAGTCTTCATAGATTTGCTCTATGTAAGACTGGTTTGCACCAGCCAGAAAGCTTGAGTCCAACCAGTCCTTCATTGCGCCGTTCTGCATTGTGATCCCTTAAGCTTTGAAAGCTTTAGTTTTCGCCGTGGTTAACAAATACCGCTTAATTAGCGGTGTTGATAAAAGGTTCATTTGGACGTGCTTAATACATGTTCTTTAATTCGGGTTTTCCTACCCCTCAAGGAACCTTTACAAACTGAATAACAGTTTGTAAAAGTTCCTTTATTTAGAAACATGCGCCGTCATTAGCAGTAGGCAATTTATCATTTTTCATTCTTTATGCCCTCCACTGGTTTGATTTTTATTTCAAAATTGTGGAGGGCAACATTATATGCATTATTTACACGCGATTTATGTGTTATTTATGCACGATATTTCATTTATGCACTGTGTTTCAGTAGCATAGATTTAATATGGCCAATCGCTTTTGTCGGATTCAGTCCTTTAGGACATACGTCGACGCAGTTCATAATCCCATGGCAACGGAAAACACTGAAAGCATCATTCAAATTATCCAATCGTGACGACGTTTCAGTATCACGACTGTCGATCAGGAAACGGTACGCAGCTAAAAGACCCGCCGGACCAATAAATTTATCCGGATTCCACCAGAACGACGGACAAGAGGTCGAGCAGCAGGCACACAAGATACATTCATACAGACCATCAAGTTTTTCACGTTGTTCAGGTAATTGCAGATGCTCACGCGCAGGAGGGTTTTTACCGTCATTAATCACATAAGGACGGATTTTTTCATATTGCGCGTAGAATTGCCCCATATCAACAACCAAATCACGAACAACCGGCAAACCAGGCAATGGACGAATAACAATTTTTTTATTACCACGATGCAGTGCTGATACGGGTGTCACACATGCCAGACCATTTTTGCCGTTCATATTCACGCCGTCAGAACCACAAACGCCCTCACGACAAGAACGACGGAATGCCAGGGTTGGATCTTGCTCTTTTAGCTGGATAAGAGCATCCAGCAGCATCATGTCCCGGCCTTCCTCTGCTTCCAGTGTGTAGTCCTGCATACGGGGTACATCATCTACATCTGGATTATAGCGATAAATCGAGAATTCAAGTTTCATAATCTATTTCTCCGCAACTGGAACATCAGCAACGCAATTAGTAAGAACGCACTTTCGGCGGGAAAGCTTCACGCAGTTTTGGTTGCATATTCACTTCACGACGAGTCATGCTCTCAGTTTGCGGTAAATACAGGCTATGGCATAACCAGTTAGCATCATCACGCTCTGGATAATCAAAACGGCTATGGGCACCACGGCTTTCTGTACGGAAATTCGCAGAAACTGCTGTCGAATAAGCGGTTTCCATCAAGTTATCTAATTCCAGACATTCGATACGCTGGGTATTGAATTCTGATGAAGTATCATCCAGACGAGCATTTTTCAGACGTTCACGGATTACCTTCAGCTCCTCCAGCCCTTTCGCCATAGCCTCGCCTTCGCGGAACACTGAGAAGTTATTCTGCATGCAGGATTGCAGAGCCTTGCGGATTTCAACTGGATCTTCACCTGAACGATTGTTATCCCAACGGTTCAGACGTTGCAGTGCAGCATCAACATCGGATTCGCTGGCATCACGGCTGGTTCCTTGTTCCATCAGGCACTCTTTCAAATGCAGACCTGCGGAGCGACCGAATACCACCAAATCGAGCAATGAGTTACCACCGAGGCGGTTTGCTCCGTGAACGGATACACAGGCAATTTCACCCACAGCAAACAAGCCCGGAATTATAACGTCTTCGCCTTTTTCGTTGACTGTCAATGCCTGACCGGTGATTTTGGTTGGGATCCCACCCATCATATAGTGGCAGGTTGGAATAACCGGAATCGGCTCTTTCACCGGATCTACGTGAGCGAAAGTACGGGATAATTCGAGGATACCCGGCAGACGGGATTCCAATACATCCTTGCCCAGATGATCCAGTTTCAATTTCGCATGAGGTCCCCATGGCCCATCACAACCACGGCCTTCACGGATTTCAATCATGATGGAACGTGCGACTACATCGCGGCCAGCAAGATCTTTAGCATTTGGTGCATAACGCTCCATAAAGCGCTCACCATCTTTATTCAGCAGATAACCACCTTCACCACGGCAGCCCTCTGTGACCAGAACACCGGCACCGGCAATGCCCGTTGGGTGGAATTGCCACATTTCCATATCCTGTACAGGAACACCCGCACGCAACGCCATACCAACACCATCACCCGTATTGATATGCGCATTGGTTGTGGATTGATAGATGCGACCTGCACCACCGGTTGCCAGAATGGTTGCCTTGGCTTTGAAATAAACCACTTCACCCGTTTCAATGCAGATAGCGGTACAACCAACAATCGCACCATCCTGATTCTTGACCAGATCCAGGGAATACCACTCAGAGAAGATAGTCGTATGATTCTTCAGATTCTGCTGATACAGGGTATGTAGCAGAGCATGACCAGTACGGTCAGCCGCAGCAGCTGTGCGGGCAGCCTGTTCGCCCCCAAAATTCTTGGATTGTCCGCCAAATGGACGCTGATAGATACTGCCATTATCCAAACGGGAGAATGGCAACCCCATGTGTTCCAGTTCCAAAATGGCTTCAGGGCCAGTTTGACACATGTATTCAATGGCATCTTGGTCACCGATATAATCGGAACCTTTCACCGTATCATACATATGCCATTCCCAGTTATCGTCATGGGTATTGCCCAGAGCAACGGTAATTCCGCCCTGTGCTGAAACGGTATGAGAACGAGTTGGGAATACCTTGGAAATCAAGGCACAAGATAAACCCATTTGTGAAATTTGCAGTGCAGCACGCATACCTGCGCCACCAGCACCAATAACAACAGCGTCAAACTCTCTTACTGGCAGTTTCATTTATGCACCCCACACAACAATTGTTCCGTAAATCAAATAAGTCAACAGCGCCACAATAATCACCAATTGCAGCGGCAGACGCAGTGCGAGTGACTTGACATAATCTGTCAGCACCTGCCACATACCAATCCATGCATGAACCAGAATGGAAAGCAGTGTCAACACTGTGAACACTTTAGTGAGAGATGAAGAGAAGAAACCACGCCAGATTTCATAGGAAATATCTGACGTTGTTGCAACAAAACCAACGAGGTAAAGGACGTACAAAACAATAATAATTGCAGATGCACGTAGCAGCAGCCAATCCTGAATACCCGTACGACCCAATGCGGATGCGTTGCTTACCATAATAATACCCCAGCCAGAATAGACAGAATAATCGCGATCACTATTGCTACTTTGGCAGATGCACGACCGGTAGCGAGGTTTTCTTCCAAGAAACCAAAATCCATCAATACATGGCGGATGCCTCCACAAATGTGGTAAGCCAGCGCCGTCAATATCCCCCACAGGATAAATTTGGCGAAGAAGCCAGTCATGATTTCAGATGCTTGTAGGAATCCCTCCTGCGAAGACAGTGACATACCTAACAACCACAGCAAAATACCAACTGCGATAAAGGTGATGACGCCTGAGATACGGTGCAAGATCGATGCTATCGCGGAGACGGGTTGGTTAATCGTCCGCAGATCAAGGTTGACAGGTCTTTGTTTTTTCACAATTTTGCCCACAAAGCTTTTTTTTATTTTCCATCCTCCGGTCCTGGGCGGGAATCAGACAGCGCTAAGAGGATACAAAAACACAACATAATTAAATTAACAATCCTTACATGTTTATCAAAAGTTGTGATTTGATTACGCTGGGTGCTCCTACATCAGGGTAATCCGGAGACCTGACGGGAGTATAAGTACTTCACATTGTTATTACAATTCCCACACAATATGATTGTTAACATTTAGCTTGAACAGTGAGAAAGATCACGCTTCAAACATTTTTCATAAAAACCATTATCTTGTTTGACAAAGATTAAACATTTACCTTACATATATGTCGTTATATATTGTTTAGCATCGTTTTACGATGAAGAAATATACTTAACGAAAAACAAAAGTTATGTAAAAGTATCGTATAAGCACAAAATGATAACATTTGATGTTAAGAATACTTTAAACATACTTCCCAGAAACTTTTTAACAACCTGAAAACCATTGTCATCCGTAATGAAATTTCAGCGTTAAATGTGATACCAGCCTGATTTTAAATTCTCTCCGGTAGCACAATGCCTTCGGCACAGTATAAATTGCGCCTATCTGGTTGTTAGGGGTTATCAATATAAGCGCTAAGGAGATGTAAATGGCTGATAAAAAGGCTACGTTGAACATAAATGGTTCAGCTGCTATCGAACTAGACGTACTAACGCCAACCTTAGGTTATGAAGTGATTGACGTTCGTACCCTCGGCTCAAAAGGCTTCTATACCTACGATCCTGGCTTTACTTCCACTGCCTCTTGTGAGTCGAAAATCACCTATATCGATGGCGATGAAGGCATTTTGCTGCACCGTGGTTTTCCCATCGATCAGCTCGCAACAGAATCAACTTATCTGGAAGTCTGCTATATCCTGCTGTACGGCGAACCGCCAACATCCGAAGAATATGAAAAATTCAAAACTACGGTAACTCGCCATACTATGATCCACGAACAGATTACCCGTCTGTTCCACGGTTTCCGCCGTGACTCCCATCCGATGGCTGTACTTTGTGGTGTTACAGGCGCACTGGCGGCTTTCTATCATGATGCGCTGGATGTTAACAATCCTCGCCACCGTGAAATCACCGCTTACCGCCTGCTGTCCAAAATGCCGACCGTGGCAGCGATGTGTTACAAATATTCCCTTGGTCAGCCTTTCGTTTATCCGCGCAATGATCTTTCTTATGCAGCCAACTTCCTGCACATGATGTTCTCGACACCTTGCGAAGAATATAAGGTTAATCCTGTACTTGAACGTGCCATGGATCGTATTTTTATTCTGCATGCGGACCACGAGCAAAATGCGTCAACTTCCACAGTACGTACCGCAGGATCTTCCGGCGCAAACCCATTCGCCTGTATTGCTGCTGGTATAGCATCCCTGTGGGGACCTGCGCATGGTGGGGCAAACGAAGCCTGTCTGCGTATGCTGGAAGAAATCCAAACCGTTGATCACATACCTGAATTCATCGCTCGCGCCAAAGATAAAAACGACTCTTTCCGCCTGATGGGATTTGGTCACCGCGTGTACAAAAACTACGATCCTCGCGCTACAGTCATGCGTGAGACTTGTCATGAAGTACTGAATGAACTTGGCCTGAATGACAGCCTGCTGGAAGTGGCGATGGAGCTGGAGCGCATTGCTCTGAACGACCCGTACTTTATTGAGAAGAAACTGTATCCGAATGTCGATTTCTATTCCGGCATCATCCTGAAAGCGATGGGAATTCCATCGACCATGTTCACCGTGATTTTCGCAATCGCCCGTACTATCGGCTGGATTGCACACTGGAATGAAATGCACGATGAAGGCTTGAAGATCGCTCGTCCACGTCAGCTTTATACGGGCCACGACAAACGTGATTTTCAGAGCCAGTTGAAAAAGTAATTTGATCAATCCAATTCCACTATTCACATTTTGAATAGTTTATCCCTGCACCCCTCATACCAGTTTTTACTCTGAGATTAGGGGTGTAGTTTTTTATGGCTAGATATCAATTATTGTTTTATAACGAAAAGGATATAAAACAAAGGTCGCTTCATTTGGTGAATACCCACCTCTGGTTGATGAAACCTTTGCCGGTTTTTCCAGAATTGTCAGTAATCCTTCTTCTCCCTTAATATATGAACAGCCTAAATATTGGACGGACGAATATATTGAATGGGAAGATCAAATAAGTCCGAAAAATACATTCCCTAATAAATGGATTTTTGATGGAAAAGGAAAATATCACGGCAGATTAATTGGCGGTAATCTGAATACCCTTTATGGCATTTGGGGCAGTGAGTATATGCCTGAAATTAAACAAGGAGATATTCTTCTGATTGAAGACTGTCATCAAGGAATAGAATCCGTTGAACGCGCTTTTGCCCATCTCCTGCTCTGTGGGGTCTTTGATAAAGTTTCCGCGATTATTCTTGGAAAACACGAACAATTTAATGATCGGGGAACAGGAAGAACGTCTCTGGATGTTCTAAAAGAAATTTTGAACGGTAAAGAAGTCCCTATTCTGGCTGAGTTTGATTGTTGTCATACCCATCCTATGTTCACCATGCCTATCGGTGTTGATATCGTCATCGACTTTGACGCCGAATCCATTTTTCTGCCAGAGCCGTGGTGTACAAACTGATTTAATTAATCCGTGTCGTGACCTAAAAAACCACTAATGCGGAAAAATTCAATTAAATTAACCAGAACTAGGGTTAACTTAGAATTTTGATTAATTTTTCTTAATTACCCTGAATTCTGCATAAGCCGTCACTAAGAAATTCTTTTCCAAATAGGAAATACTCAGTGACGGTTTATTCTTTTTAAGGCAATAAGCAGTGACCTGTGCTTTCATATCACGACGCTTTTTAGTGATGAAAGTCACCCCTGTCTGCATTAAATCATCTATGAGGGACTGACAGAGGTATTCTTACTATTCGCTATAAAGAGAGTCGCTTAATCCTTTGGCTAATTCACGCACGGGTCCCCGGCCATCCACATTGTCTGCCGTGAGTTTGACCGAGATGATTTCACCTTGTTGATTGATGACCAAATATGATTTAAACCCATAAAACCATCCCATCGTACTTGATGGTCATTATCACGCTCATACGACTAACAAATTGACGTTGCCGGGTTCATTTTTTGATACGCATTTTTCCGCGATTATTGCATAAAAACACGACAAAAATCGTCGACATCGCAGAAAAGTTCAACTAATTTGTCCATGCCTGTTTCTTGTTAGATCGGTTTTTTCTCGGTCGAAAGTTCTGATCTTGGAACAGGTACTTAGTTCAATTTTCTTATCAAGATATCAGATTAATTACTTGAGGGAATAATATGCGATCAGTAGGAATTCAAGCAATAGCTGTACATTTACCCGATGGAGTACGAACAAATTCTTGGTGGGATAAAGCCGCTTCGCCACCACAGAATGCTACTTCATCAGCCATGGCATCAACGTCAAATGGTTTGTTCAACCGCAGGAAGATCAACCCTTACGATGCAGCCATGGAACGTTATCTGGAAGATCCCTTTTTCGGTAGCATCGAGCGCCGGGTTGTAACTCAAAGTGAAGGGAGCGTAGAACTCGGGACTGAAGCAGCGCGTCGTGTATTCGATGCGGCTGGTGTTTCACCAAATGAAGTGGATTGCCTGATCTCGGTATCGATGTTTCCTGATCGTATCGGTTCAGGTGATGCTGGATATCTTGCACAAGCACTGGGCACAGGTGGCGGAGCATTCAACGTAGAGGCGACCTGTGGCGGTTCTATGTCAGGATTGTTGACAGCATGTGCTTGGGTGCAAGCCGGTCTGAAAGAACGAATCCTAGTTGTCACAACCTCTAGGTTATCTCAGGCAATCGAAGCTGATGACGTCACTCTGCGGCTGTGTGGAGATGCTTCAGCGGCGTTCTTGATCGGTCCGGTCAAGAACGGATTTGGTTTATTGGGCGCTGAGTCTTTACACACTGGAAATACCTGTGGAACCTGGCTATTGGATGCAGTCGAGGACACTTCGGGAACAACATCCTCTGGACAGAAAATCCGTTTGCGCGTAGATCCTTCTATCTCCCACGTACTACGTGCCACGGCTGAGCCATATCTTGTACAGACGACTAAAGGCGCACTGGCGAAAGCCGGGCTTGAATTACAAGATATTGACTTCCTCGTGGTTAACACGCCAACAGCCTGGCATGCAGAGTTTTCCGCCAATGTTCTGGGTATCGAACCAGATCGGGTCGTGAATACTTTCCCGCAAGTAGCCAATATCGGACCGGTGCTAATGCCGTTCAATGCCTATACCGCAGCGGCTGACGGCCGTATAAAACCCGGAGATAATGTACTTATGTACGGATTTGGCGGACAGGCTGAAGCCTCCGCAGCTGTATTCCGTTGGCCACATGTCATCTTGGCCGCTCCTCCCAAAGAAGCGTCAATTATCAATCCGACAAATTAACAGTGATATTCATAATCCATGACTAATAGAGGAAAGCCCTATGTCCAATAGCTTAGTGAAAATTCGTGCTTTTGTTATCAACGATATCTTTAAAGGATATGACTCGGATATTTCTGACGATCTGAATCTGGGAGAGTCAGGAGTCCTCTCATCCTTGGCGATTATGCGCTTAGTTTCATTTGTAGAAGATGAATTCAACATCATTGTCGGTGTCAGTGACCCGAGAACACACTTTACTACTATTCGCGAGATCGCGCGTTATGTAGATGAGAAGTCATCAGGTGCTCAAAAATGACGGCTGAGACTATATTGCTGCCGCAACAGATCGAACCTTTGGCAGATCTGGCAAAATATTTAGACGACATCACAACACGACGCGCTAGTGCTCGCGCTGTCGTTGATCCTGACGGCTCATCTATGAGTTATGAAGAACTTTCCGATGCAGCAGATAGAATTGCAGCTTTTCTCCATCAGAATGGCGTTGTGGTAGGTGACCGTGTAGGGCTTTTCATGCGCAAGAGTTCCCAGACCCTTGCGGCCATTTTTGGCGTACTGCGCCTAGGGGCGATATATGTGCCCACTGATGTGGGTAGTTCAGGTACGCGGGCATCGACCATATTCAGCGATTGCGATGTTCAATTCATTTTCACCGATCCAGAGTCAGCGTCACATCTGACACGGGCCGCTCCCTCTCTCGGCTCTCGTGTGATTGTGATACAGCCACATAATGAGGAAACTAACGACACACGTGAGGAATGGCGAACGTTGGATATACTGAGTGGCGAAAAACTCCACTATCCGCGCAGCATACCAAATGCTGATCGGCTCGCATATATCCTATATACTTCCGGCTCTTCAGGTGCTCCGAAAGGAGTAGCGATAAGCCACCGCAATGCGGTTAGCTTCGTTGAATGGGCTTCAAATCTCTTTAATGTGACGGCGGAAGATCAGGTATCCAGCCACGCGCCATTCCATTTCGACCTGTCTGTCTTCGATATTTATGTCTCTGTGAAGAATGGCGCATGCATTCACCTGATTGACACTGATCTTGCTACCAGTCTACGGCATCTGGCTGCCTTTATAGCCAACCGAGAGATCACTGTCTGGTACTCAGCTCCTGCAATTTTAGGTATGTTAGCCGAACAGCACAATGAACGCCAACCTACTCATAATCGGCTAAGGCTTGTGCTATTCGCGGGTGAAGTCTTCCCGCTCACAAAATTACGCAAGCTGCTACATCTATGGCCTGAACCGATCTACTACAATCTGTACGGTCCTACAGAAACCAACGTATGCACCGCTTATCAGGTACCCAAATTAATACCGACAGATTGCACTGAATCGTTGTCGATAGGCCATCCCTGTGACCACTGCGAAATTATCGTCGTCGATGAAAACCTACAACTGCTACCAGAGGGTGAACCCGGCTTATTATGCGTTTCAGGGCCCTCCGTCGTTACCAATTACTGGAATGCTCCCGAGAAAACAGCTCAGCGAATGTTCCACCTCAACGGCAAACGCTGGTATAACACCGGAGATATGGTTCGCTCCTCCCCTGAAGGCTACATCTTTATGGGGAGAATTGATCGCATGATCAAGCGTCATGGATACCGGATAGAACTGGATGAAATAGAATCATGCCTGATGACTCATCCTGAACTCGCTGCCTGTGCAGTAGTCAGCTCTGGAAACGACGGAAATACGACCATAACGGCATTTCTCGTCACTGACGATTCTCTGATTTCTCCAACTAATCTGAGTAGACACTGTTACGAACGACTAACACACTATATGGTACCCGATCATTTTATCTACCTACCCGACCTTCCCCGTACCTCTACGGGTAAGACCAACTATCAACTTCTGGAACATCAATGCCATGCCAAACCAAATTGATGAACAACGGATATCGCTACGCGATAATGCCGCACGTTTTGCCCACGAGCAGCTAAACACAGATATAGTAGCCTCCGATCGTGCCAGTATTTTCCATCGGGATGGCTGGCAGAAATGCGCAAAATTCGGGCTAATAAGTATGGCCATACCCGAAAATTGCGGTGGGGAGGGAGCACCACTATCCGATCTCCTCGCTGTTATGGAAGGTCTGGGATACGGTTGCGAAGATATGGGGCTGTTGTTTTCACTTAACGCCCATCTATGGACTGTTGCTATGCCGTTAGCAATCTACGGCACTCCGGCACAGCGTTCACGCTTTCTACCCGGTCTAATGGACGGTTCTCTGATCGGTGCCAACGGTTCTACGGAAGACGAAGCAGGTTCGGACGTGTTCTCCATGCGTACCCACGCTGTACGAGACGGCGATAACTATATTCTCAACGGTTCGAAGATTTACATCACAAATGCTCCCATCGCTGATCTTTGTCTCGTCTACGCTACGATCGATCCTACACTTGGTCCGCTTGGTGTAACAGCTTTCCTTATCGAATCGAATAACCCCGGTATAGAGTTAAGCCCTCCCATGGAAAAGATGGGATTACGCACTGCACAGATGGGACGGATTACACTCAAGAACTGCCGTGTTCCGAGCGATGCGATACTGGGTAGAGAAGGACGAGGCGTCAAAATTTTTGAAAGTGCTATGGAGCACGAACGTGGATGCATTCTTGCCACCACCTTAGGATCAATGCGCCGTAACCTTGAAGCATGCATCATTCACGCTCGTACACGTCACCAATTCGGTCAGCCTATCGGAAAAAATCAGGCTATATCCCATCGCATTGCCGACATGAAAGTCAATCTGGATGCAGCTCGTGAACTCGTCTACCGGGTAGGACGACTTAAGGACGCAGGCAAAGATGCCATGATGGAAGCGGCCTGCGCTAAGCTGTTCGTCTCGGAAACATACACTAAGTTCTCGCTAGATGCTCTTCGTATCTACGGAGCACAAGGCTATCTAGTTGAAAGCCCAACTGAGAGAGAGCTGCGCAACTCCATTGCATCAGTCATTTATTCAGGCACTTCCGACATTCAACGTAACATCATCGCAAGCGAACTCGGATTATGATCCCGCCATATACTCCCTTGGCGGCCTCCCTATAGCTTTGCGAAAAAACGTAACAAACGCACTATCACTGACAAAACCGAGTTCCTGTGCCACATAAGACAGGGACTTGTTCCGGGCGAGTAATTCTATCGCCTTTACCAATCGCCACTGTTGCCGCCATTGCTGATAATTCATTCCTGTTTCGCGCTGAAATATACGGGTAATGGTTTTCTCACTGGCACCAATATAAGTCGCGAGGGTGTGTAATGGTGGCGGTAGTTGCTCAAGTGATAAACCTGCCAAACGCCGATCAAAAGGCAGAGGTAATAAAGTCGGTTCTCTACGGGCTTCACGGATCTCATCAAAAAACACGGCCAACAAATGCGCGCCCCTTCCCTGATACCAATCCGAATCGAAAGAAGATATCGCAATGCGTTCTAAAAGTGCCTGTAATAACGGTGTCGCTTCCAGCACTTCACTTCGCTCTGAAATCAGTTCAGTTTCCAATACATTCAAATAAACAGAACGATATCCTACCGAACCGCGCATTTCTGCCCGATGCCGTGTCTTGGGAGGTATCCATGCCACTCTGGTTGGTGGCAAAATCGAGATCTGATCCGCCAACGTGATCTTGATGCAACCACGCTGGGTAAACAACAACTGCCCCATATTATGCTGATGGATGCCTGAATCGTGCTGCCCCATTTCTGCTGCAATGCCTACCACAGGCACATTTAAAATATCGGGATCGAAATGATCACTTTGCCGCAACCACGCCATGTCAGCTCCACAGAATAGATGTCCGATTATATAAATAAATTGTCTTTATTATCATAAAGAGACATAAATCAGAATGCTAACCTTTCAGTCATCACTCATTTATCATCCGAAAAAACCATGCAAATCAAACCCTCACTCTGGCTCTCGGTCGCCTTAATGATGTTTCCGCAGATTGTTGAAACCATCTATAGTCCTGCATTAACCAATATCGCCGCTGGTTTTTCCGTCAGCTCAGAACAGGCAGCTCAAACGTTATCGCTCTATTTTTTTGCCTTTGCTCTCGGTGTTGTCGTATGGGGACGCATGTGTGATGTCATTGGCAGACGACCGACTATCATTGCCGGTCTGTCACTCTACGGTCTTGCTTCCTTGCTGGCATTACTGACTCAGCAATTCTGGTTATTACTCGTTGCCAGAATGTTATCCGCTTTCGGTGCCGCAGTCGGATCTGTCGGCACACAAACCATCATGCGTGATACTTATCAGGGAGATGAGCTGGCGCGGGTTTTTTCTATCATGGGCATCGCATTGGCAGCCAGTCCTGCTATTGGCATGATCAGCGGTTCAACATTAAATTATTTTGCTGGCTATAGGGCCGTGTTTGCTGGACTGGCGATTTTGGCAGTGCTCCTGATGTATTGGTCTGCTATGCGGTTACCGGAAACCCGCCCAGCCAACGTAACAAAAGTGGCGCTATTCAGTACAGCAAACATGATGCTGAAAGATATTTCGATTTGGCGAAATGCATTTCTGATCGCATTTTTCAATATTTGTCTGTTTAGTTATTATCAATTAGCACCATTTCGTTTCGGACAATTTGGATTATCGCAGGAAGCATTTGGTTATACTGGTTTGTTATTAACGTTGGGCGTTGGCTTCGGGTCATTTTTAAACAAATATTTACTCAAGAAACAATGGAAATCTTTTAAATTAGTGACTCTGGCTGCTTTTATGACTTTACTGAGTGGGGTCAGTGTCTATCTGCTCGAAAATAGCTGGCTATTTATTTTTCCCATGTTGGGCATTGTGATTGCTTACGGACTTGCCATTCCAAATATTCTGGCTTCCGCATTAAGCAATTATGGGGATCGATTAGGTACGGCTGGTGCTTTACTGGGGTTATTTTACTATTTGTTGCTGGGTCTTGGTTTGGCATTGGCTGGCTGGAGTCAGGCATTGGGCTGTGTATTGATTTGTTGTGGTATCGCGACAGTTTTTATATCTATCCGACGTTTATGAATAAGTTTGGCTTAAAGCCCCGCAATATCAATCATATTCAAATCAGCCAATATTTTTTCTGCGTATCAATATTTTGATTATCAAACCATATAAAAAGTCCCCAGTTTCCTCAAATAAAAAGAAACTTGGGGACTATGTAAACATCAAGCCGGATTAGGAATATCGATAAAAGTCACATCCAGCCCGTGATTATTCGCCAGCCATTCACCGAGTGCTTTGATACCATAGCGCTCTGTTGCATGATGGCCTGCTGAAAAGAAATGCAGCCCCATCTCGCGGGCAACATGGATTGTCTTTTCTGATACTTCTCCAGTGACAAAAGCATCAACGCCAAACTCAGCCGCCTGCTCAATAAAACTCTGGCCTCCACCGGTACACCATGCCAGAGTGCGAATTTCTTCTGGCGCATTATCTCCGCAATGCAACACGCCGCGCTCTAATCTTTTCTCCAGGCGATCAACCAATTCTGCGGGTGTGATAGGTTGATCAAAAGCGCCATGCGGAAGCAAAGAATCGATATGGCCGATAACCTTCACGCCCATCTGACGTGCCAATTGGATATTGTTTCCCAAAGTGGGATGGGCATCCAGCGGGAGATGATAACCATATAGATTAATATCATTGCAAAGCAGAGTTTGCAGACGACGACGTTTCATGCCACGAATAATAGGCGATTCATTTTTCCAGAAATACCCATGATGAACGATGACAGCATCCGCTTCGAGTCGGACAGCTTCGTCCAACAAAGCCTGACAAGCTGTCACACCTGTCACCACTCGCCGGACATGAGGACGACCTTCCACCTGTAATCCATTGGGGGCATAATCTTGAAATTCGCGGGCATTCAATTCCGTATTGAGCACGTGTTCCAATTCAACATTGTTCATCTCATTCCCCCTGTTATTAGTATTTTTAAATTGCATATAAAACAAAACACCTTGCCAGAATAAACTGACAAGGTGTAAAAATACCATATTCAATAGAAGCAATCTTAGCGATTGCGAATACCAGCAGCCATTTCTGAACATTCCAACCACACTGGCTTATCGCTGGTTTTCACCCATACTTTATGCAGGTAGCTGTAAAAACGGGCACGATCACGACGAAGAAATAGCATAACAGGAAGCGCAATGACGCCCAGTGTTACCGCGCCAATACGCCGCAAGAGAACCTGATGCCAAGAGTATTCACGATATATAGACATTAGTACCCCTCATGGGCAAAAACTGTAAGATGTACAAAATATTACCTGATAAAATGAAAATTTACCACTCGTCCGACCACCTTTTAAGTGGTATGAATCACTCTTTTTTTTCGTTTACGTAATTTAATTACAAAAATAATACTTAAACAGAAACAAAACCAACAAATTGAAAACAAAAAATTAACCTAATAGAATTTGCTACACTTGCCTTAATTTAATAACGTTTTCTTAATTAGTTTTGCTTGTCACTGATGCTTTTTTTGCGCTTCCAGCGGGACTTTTAACAACCGCTTTTTCTTTTCGTGATCATTTTTATGCTGTAACTGACTGTTCTTTCAAAAAGAAATAAGTGGAGGGATACACCATGAATATATTCCACATCATTGGTATTTTTCTGGTGATTCTATTACTGAGCTATTTGATTTATGCATTATTAAATGCGGAGGATTTCTAAATGGCAGGATCCGCATTTCTATTGATCGTCAGTTTTCTGCTCATTCTATTTCTATTGAGCAAACCTCTCGGCAATCTGATTGCCTGCCTGATCGAAGGAGAATTACCCCACTGGATAATAAAATCTGAAATGATCCTGTGGCGTTGTTGTGGTCTGCGAAAACCAGGTAATGACGTCAAAGAAATGAATTGGTGGCAATATGCCCTTGCCATTCTCATATTCAATATCACAGGATTATTGCTACTGTTTATCCTACTGATCAGTCAGGGACACTTGCCCCTGAATCCACAACATTTTGCGGGGATGAGATGGGATTTAGCACTTAATACCGCGATTAGCTTTATCACCAACACCAATTGGCAGGCTTACAGCGGAGAAAATGCCCTGAGTTATCTGAGCCAAATGGCAGGATTGACCGTTCAGAATTTTCTGTCCGCAGCGACAGGCATTTCGGTGGCTTTTGCCTTAATACGGGCATTTTCCCGTCAAGGTACTAAAACACTGGGAAATGCGTGGATCGATATTACACGCATCACTTTATATCTCTTGCTTCCACTTGCCATCATTGTTGCTTTATTCTTTGTCAGTCAAGGCGTTATCCAAAACTTTTCCTCCTATGTATTCATTCATCCCCTTGAAGGCCAACAACAATTGATCCCTATGGGGCCAGTGGCTTCTCAAGAAGCCATAAAACTATTGGGAACAAATGGGGGAGGATTTTTTGGGGCAAACTCCGCTCATCCATTTGAAAATCCAACATCACTCAGTAACTTTGTGCAAATTCTGGCTATCTTCTTGATTCCCACAGCACTCTGTTTCGCCTTTGGTCTGGTCGTTGGTGATAATCGTCAGGGATATGCCTTACTTTCAGCGATGAGCATTATCTTTGTTGTCGCTGCCAGCGTTGTCATATATGCCGAAATGTCCGGTAATCCAAATCTCACACAACCCAGCATCAATAGCCATTTTAATATGGAAGGAAAAGAATCCCGTTTTGGCGTTCTGGCCTCCTCTCTCTACAGCGTTGTCACCACTGCCGCCTCTTGCGGGGCCGTGAACTCAATGCATGATTCCTTTACTCCACTGGGCGGAATGATACCACTCTGGTTGATACAAATTGGTGAAGTCATATTCGGTGGGGTGGGATCGGGACTCTACAGCATGTTACTGTTTGTTCTGCTTGCTGTATTTATTGCAGGTTTGATGATTGGCCGCGCACCAGAATACTTAGGCAAAAAAATTGATGTTTATGATATGAAAATGGTTGCTCTGGCGATTTTGATCACCCCTTCGTTAGTATTATTGGGAACCGATCTGGCGATTTCAACTGATGCTGGGCGTAGCGCGATTGCAAATCCCGGTGCTCATGGTTTCACTGAGGTACTCTATGCTGTTTCATCCGCAGCCAACAATAACGGCAGCGCCTTTGCCGGTCTGAACGCAAACAACGTCTTTTACAACTTATTGTTGGGTGCGGCTATGTTTTTCGGACGCTTTGGCATCATTCTGCCGGTTCTGGCCATCTCTGGCTCCATGATTAGCAAAAAGCGTCAGCCTATCAGTAGTGGCACTCTGCCAACCTACGGAATCCTCTTCATCGGGTTATTAATTCTGGTGATTTTACTGATTGGGGCATTAACGTTTATTCCTGCTCTTGCTCTTGGCCCCATTGCTGAATATTTACAATTTCGGCAATGAGAAGGCGTGAGGCAAAGTGTGAGGTCACTGATGAAAAGCAAACAACAAGTCGTATTTGAACCCACTTTAGTTCGCCAAGCACTTATTGATTCATTAAAAAAATGCCATCCGGCCAGCCAGTGGCGCAATCCCGTTATGTTCGTTGTTTATCTGGGAAGTTGCCTGACAACAGCCTTATGGATCGGCATATTGGCGGGACAATTAACAGGTAATGCATTCTTTACTGGTGCCATCGCGTTTTGGTTATGGTTTACCACACTGTTTGCCAACTTTGCAGAAGCACTGGCCGAAGGACGCAGCAAAGCTCAGGCATCCAGTCTGAAAGGTGTTAAAAAAACCAGTTGGGCTATTAAACTGGCATCCCCCAACCGCGAGGCGACAAGGCAAAAAGTCACTTCTGATACATTGCGCAAAGGCGATATTGTATTGGTGGAAGCCGGAGAAATCATTCCCTGTGATGGTGAAATTCTTGAGGGAGGCGCTTCTGTTGATGAAAGTGCCATTACGGGAGAATCAGCCCCGGTTATCCGTGAATCTGGCGGTGATTTTTCCTCTGTTACCGGCGGAACACGGGTTTTATCTGATTGGTTGATTGCCGAGTGTACTGCCAATCCGGGTGAAACTTTTCTGGACAGAATGATTTCGATGGTCGAAGGTGCTAAACGACGTAAAACTCCCAATGAAATAGCCCTCTCCATTCTACTCACTGCATTGACCATTATTTTCCTGCTGGTCTGCGTGAGCCTGCTGCCTTTCTCTTTATTCAGTGTTCAGGCCAACCAATCTGGTCTTCCGATTACACTCACCGTACTGATTGCCCTGCTGGTTTGCCTGATCCCCACCACTATCGGAGGATTACTTTCCGCCATTGGTGTTGCAGGCATGAGTCGGATGTTGGGAGCCAATGTCATTGCTACCAGCGGACGTGCCATTGAAGCTGCCGGTGATGTGGATGTCCTGCTGCTGGATAAAACGGGCACGATCACGTTAGGTAATCGTCAGGCTTCTCAGTTTTTACCCGCACCGGGCGTAACAGAGCAGCAATTGGCTGATGCAGCACAACTCTCCTCGCTTGCTGATGAAACACCGGAAGGACGTAGCATCGTTATTTTGGCAAAACAGCGTTTCAATATGCGCGAACGTGATCTTCGCGCATTAAACGCAACATTTGTTCCTTTCTCTGCGATAACACGCATGAGCGGAGTCAATATCAGCAATCGTATGATCCGCAAGGGTGCTGTCGATTCCATTCGGCGTTACATTGAAGCCAACCAAAGCCATTTTCCTGATGCTATTGACCAATTAGTGCAACAAGTCGCACACAAAGGAGAAACACCTTTGGTCGTTGCTGAGAACCAGCGTGTTTTGGGTGTGGTTGCCTTAAAAGATATTGTAAAAGGTGGGATCAAAGAACGCTTCAGTGAAATGCGCAGAATGGGGATCAAAACAGTGATGATCACAGGTGACAATCATCTGACAGCCGCAGCAATTGCAGCCGAGGCAGGTGTGGATGATTTTCTGGCAGAAGCCACACCTGAAGCGAAATTAGCACTGATCCGCCAATACCAATCCGAAGGGCGTCTGGTCGCCATGACCGGTGACGGGACTAACGATGCCCCCGCGTTGGCTCAGGCAGATGTTGCCGTTGCCATGAATTCAGGTACACAAGCGGCAAAAGAGGCTGGCAATATGGTGGACTTAGACTCCAATCCGACCAAACTGATTGAGGTTGTGCATATTGGCAAACAGATGTTGATGACTCGCGGCTCTCTGACCACATTCAGCATTGCCAATGACATCGCCAAATATTTTGCCATCATTCCCGCCGCCTTTGCGGTTACCTATCCACAACTTAATGCCCTGAACATTATGCATCTTCATTCGCCCGAATCTGCGGTATTGTCTGCTGTTATCTTCAATGCGTTGATCATTATCTTTCTGCTTCCGTTGGCTCTGAAAGGCGTCAGTTACCGCCCAATGAATGCCCTGTCACTCTTGCGCCGAAACCTATGGTTATATGGCCTCGGTGGTTTGCTCGTGCCCTTTGTAGGCATCAAGCTCATTGATATGTTACTCACTGCTTTGGCCTTTAAATAAGGTGATGAAAATGATTTGGTTACGCTCTTCCATTGTCCTGCTGATATTTCTTGGCTTAATCACGGGTATTGCCTATCCATTGCTGGTGACGGGAATATCATCAGTTTTATTTCCCTATCAAGCACAAGGTTCGCTGATTGAGCAAAATGACAAGCTGATTGGTTCTGCATTGATCGGCCAGAACTTTACTAAAACTACCTATTTTCATGGACGTCCTTCCATGACAGCAGAAAAGCCCTATAACGCGCTGTCATCCGGAGGCAGTAATCTCGCGGTAAGCAATCCGGCTTTAACCAGCCAAATTAACCAAAGAATCATTCAGATACGTCTATTTAACCATCCCGAAAACCAGCCGATTCCGATCGATCTTGTGACAGCATCCGCGAGCGGGCTTGACCCCCATATCTCTCCTGAGGCGGCAGAGTTTCAGGCACAGCGTGTCGCGACAGAGCGTCACTTACCACTTGAGGTCATCAATAAATTAATTCAGTCGCACATCAAATATCCCTTATTGGAATATATGGGTGAACCTGTAGTCAATGTACTGGAACTTAATCTGGCGCTGGATAATCTGAATCAAAAAGGCAGATAAGATATGGATCTCAATGAGCCACAACGCCCTGATCCTGATGACTTACTGGCACTGGCAAATCAAAAGCCGCGCGGGAAACTCAAAATATTTTTCGGGGCCTGCGCCGGTGTTGGTAAAACCTATGCCATGCTGCAAGAAGCCCAACGATTACTGGCCCAGGGATTAGATGTCATTGTCGGTGTTGTTGAAACCCATGAACGGCAAGAAACCGCCGCCCTACTCGCAGGTTTGCCCCAATTACCGCCCAAATACCTCCGTTATCATAAACACAGATATGAACGCAGAATAGCGGCATTCGATATTGATGCAGCCATTGCCCGTCACCCTGCCATTATTCTGATGGATGAATTGGCATTCAGTAATCCTCAGGGTTGCCGCCACCCCAAACGTTGGCAGGATGTGGATGAATTACTGGAAGCGGGCATTGATGTGCTGACTACCATCAATGTGCAACATCTGGAAAGTCTCAACGATGTTGTCGGTGGCATTACGGGCATCCGGGTTCGGGAAACTGTTCCTGACCATATATTTGATCAGGCCGATGATGTTGTTCTGGTAGATCTTCCACCGGATGATCTGCGTCAGCGACTTAACGATGGCAAAGTTTATATTTCCGGTCAGGCTGAACGCGCTATTGAACATTTCTTCCGCAAAGGAAACCTGATTGCTTTACGCGAATTAGCCTTGCGTCGCACAGCGGATCGCGTTGATGATCAGATGCGCGCTTTTCGTGATACCCGGGGAAAAGAACCCGTCTGGCATACACGGGATAATTTACTGTTATGTATTGGCTACAGTTCAGGCAATGAAAAGCTGATCCGGAAAGCGGCTCGCTTGGCGGCAAAACTGGATTGTGTCTGGCATGCCGTTTATGTTGAAACCCCAAAGCTTCATAGGTTGCCAGAAAATAAACGCCGTACCATCCTGAATGCACTGAAACTGGCGCAAGATTTAGGCGCGGAAACCGCAACGCTTTCCGATTCTCATGAAGAGAAAGCGATCTTGCGTTACGCAAGGGAGCATAATCTGGGTAAAATTCTTATTGGCCGCTATTACAGCTCGTATCCGACATTTTTCGGCTATAAATGGCTTCCCGACTTTTCGGAACGACTGGGGAAACTGGGCCCCGATCTGGATTTAATTATTGTTGCTCTGGAAGAGAAAAAATCCTGGGATAAAGAACAAAAAAATCACCGAACATTCAATGAAAAGTGGCGAATCCCGATTCAGGGCTTCATCATGGCCATCGTACTCTGCATCTTCATTACCCTCTTCTCCCGAATATTTTTATTTGGCCTTGATAAAGCCAATCTGGTGACACTTTATCTGCTCGGTGTTGTCATCATAGCGCTGTTTTATGGCCGTTGGCCCTCAGTCTTTGCTGCTTTTGTCAATGTCATCAGTTTCGACATCTTTTTTGTCCAGCCGCACTTGTCACTGGCAGTCAAGGATATGCAATATCTGCTTACCCTTACCGTGATGCTGATTGTAGGCGCAGTCGTGGGAAACCTGACCTCAGGTATACGTTATCAGGCCAGAGTTGCCCGCTATCGTGAACAGCGAACACGGCATTTATATGAAATTACCCGTGAACTGAGCAGAGCACTGAACGAAGAGGATGTAGCCCGTATCAGCTATCACTTTTTATCCAACGGCTTTCAGGCAAAAACCGGATTACTGCTGCCAGATAGCAACCATCGCTTATATCAGATAAAGGCCCATAATGGTGGTCAGATGCAAATTGATGAAGCGATCGCCAAATGGTGTTTTGATAAGAAACAGCCCGCAGGAGCAGGAACAGATACATTACCGGGAGTGCCTTACCAGTTATTGCCTATTTCCACACCTTCCCGCGTATTTGCTGTTCTTGCCATTGAATCCCCCAATCAACGCCAATTACTCGTACCGGAACAACAACGATTATTACAGACTTTCACAGGGCTTATTGCCAATGCACTGGAACGCTTGCACCTTGCCCGCGGTGCAGAGTCCGCCAAGCTGGAAACTGAACGGGAGCAATTGCGTAACTCACTGCTGGCAGAGTTATCTCATGATTTACGTACCCCGTTAACTACGCTATTTGGGCAAACAGAAATATTGATGCTGGATTTATCTGCTGAAAACTCACCTCATACTCAGCAAGTTAATCAAATTCGACAACAAATTCTCAGTACTTCGAGACTAGTCAATAACTTGTTGGACATGGCACGGATTCAGTCGGGCAGTATCCAACTCAATCTTGAATGGTATTCACTGGACGAAATTGCCGGCAACGCTTTACGTTCTCTGGAATATGCCCTTGACCATTACACAGTAGAACTTTCGCTACCTGCCGATTTACGCCTGCATTGTGATGCCTCCTTACTGGAGCGCGTTTTTGTCCATCTACTGGAAAATGCCATTAAATATACCCATAAACAAACACTTTTGGGCATAAAAGCCACTGTTGAACAACGCCTTGATCAAAAACAGGTTCACATAGAAGTCTGGGATGCAGGAACAGGCATTCCACAAGGGCAAGAACAACTTATTTTCGATAAATTTTCACGGGCCAGCAAAGAGTCTGCCATTCCCGGCGTCGGACTAGGTCTGGCAATTTGTCGGGCAATCATTGAAATTCATGGTGGAAAAATATGGGCGGCTGACAATAAAAAAGGTGGGGCTAGTTTTCACTTTGTTTTACCATTGGAGCAGCCGCCCAACAATGTTTCCTAGTAACCTGAGTTCTGGTTAACTAACCGTCTGTATGCTTGATTACTTTCTGCGAACCGGCAAGCCTATATCCCGACTTCCTTCCTGCGGCAAAACCAGTACCGCAGCCGACCACGCAGGCATAGTTACTTCGCCGGTTTCCATGACCTGAACTCCCGCAGCCAGAGACATTGCTCCCGATTCACGTTGAATATCATTTAACTTCAGCCCCTTGATATTAAGATCTTTGACAGTAACGGCCCACGGTGCAGCATTAATGGCCACCACCAAACCATCAAAACGCCAATCAAGATCATGAGAGGTCGTATTACCATCATCAATCGTCATTACCAGTAATCCAGTTTGCTGATGTGGCCCGACATTAACAAAGTCAATACGTTGTTTAATGGATGCACTATCGCCAAGATACATCAATGGTGAAAACTGACGTAAACGCAACAATTCCTGATAAAAAGCCATCATCTGTAACACGTCAGTCTGGTCTGCTTTTTTTACCTTATTTTTCACGCGATTAATCAATGGATAATTGTTGCCATCATTACTGCGTTCCGGCATTCCTACATCATAATTATTATCCTGATAGTCATAGCTGACACGATTAAACCAATCACCTGCATTGTAAGAATCACGGGTAAACGATTTTGAGCGCAAGAGTTCTGATCCTTGCTGATCGAAAGCCAGCCCCTGACCGAGAAATACTGTCGAGAGAGAGACAGCCTGCATGCGGATTCTTGTCGCCAAATCCGCTTCATATGCAGCCTTATAGCTAATGATATCCCACAGTGTCTGATTATCGTGTTTGGATACATAATTCAGTACTTCAATGGGACTTGACGCATAACCCGCAGCCACACCTTTATAATCAATTTCCCGCCCCGTTTTCACCACACCATCTTTATCTGTCATGACAAAATCAGCCAGATTTCCGGCCATGCCAAGACGAACCCAATCCAGCAAATGGCGTACGGCATCCAGATCTAGCTTAGCGATTTCATTGGGCAATGTTCCGGCACCATTGCCTACGCCCTGATTAAGGCGAATACCATCGGCAACATCAAACGGCCCGCCGCCACGAACTGCATCCCGCAGCCTGTCAGAAAAAGTGCCAATCCCTGTACCCGCAAGATTAAGTTGTGAAGCTGTTTCGAAGCGATCATCCTGCCCGGAATTCCAGCCCTCACCCAAAAAGTAGATGGATGGATTAACCGCCCGCACTTTTTCCAGTGCCAATATTATCTGGGCTTTGGGATGGTAGCCCATTAAATCAAACCGAAAAGCATCTATCTTATAGTCCTTAACCCAAGTTATCAGTGAATCTTCGATAAGCTTGGCAAACATGCGTCGTTCCGGTGCGGTATCAGAGCAGCAGGTGTTATTTTCAATATTACCTGTTATCTCATCCAAACGATGGTAGTACCAAGGCACAACCTTATCCAATACCGACGTTCGAGATGCAGGGCCTGCCGTATCGGTATGGTTGTAAACAACATCCATGATCACATTCATACCCAATTGCTGCTTGATAGCCTGCACCATAGCGCGAAATTCTCTGATACGATCCGAACCTTCCGGATTAGTGGCATAAGAGCCTTCCGGAACGGTGTAATGAAACGGATCGTATCCCCAATTATAGGAATCAGTTTGTGCCACCATCGTGTTGAGTTCCTGCACTTGAGGATTATTGATATCGTCATCACGCTGTAATTGCTGCAAGACTTCCCTGACAGTGAATGGACTGTGGCAATAGTCAGAGAAACGGCTATTTTTCACTGTAGTATTGATTTGGCATAGACGACTAAATGAATGATCAAGATCGGCCACTTTGTGGCTGAATTCATTAATGGAGGCAATATCAAACACAGGCAGTAATTCTATATGCGTCATCCCTGCCTGACTCAGGCTTTTAAGGTGTTTGAACATATTACTTTTATTGGCAGTCAGTGCCAGATACTTACCACGCCAATCTTCCGATATCGTATTATCTGCCACAGAAAGATCACGGATATGCGCTTCATAAACCGTCATACGCGCAATGTCTGCTGATGTGTTTTGCGGATGTGGCATAAGGAGATTATCCCAACCTTGTGGCTTCAACGCAGCATCATCCAGATTGACAATCTGACTATATTCCGAATTAACAGACAGGCTATAAGAGTAAGGATCAGTCACTTCATAACGTTCCACCTTGCGCGTATACGGGTGATATACCGTCAACGCATAACGGTAGTAAGCCCCCGTCAAAGCATTATCACCCAGCCATGACCAAGAACCACTCGCTGCATCACGCTCCATAGTGTGATTCGCAATCATGCGTTTATTTTGATCATAGATAACGACACCAACTTCTTGCGCGGTAGGTGCCCACAGCCGGAAAATCACACCCTGATCATTCAACCGTGCCCCGTATTCCAATTTGTCAGCGGCATCGGAAAAACGGTCATCCAACACGCCAGCCGTTTGTACTTGCGTTGCTGCTTTTACCTGATTTACTGAAAGTAATTCATCTTGTTCATCAGCAGCTACAACCACCAAATCTCCGGTCAATAGCCTCTCAATATCCACATTCTCTGGCAGACGAAACGCTGCCCATTCAGCCAGATGAGGAAATTTACTTGCTGTCTCCTGACTCAGTGTCGTCGGTGTTAGTGTCAGATAATTATCAGTAAAATTGCCGTGGTCATTGGCTTCTATCCTATTGTTCTGATTGTAATATAGGCGAACAATCTGTTTACCGGCACCGCATGACCATAATAACGTCCGCTCATCAACCCAATGAGCAGAAGCCTGAGAGATGACAGACTCAGAACCAGAGGCTTCTGCACAATGATGATAGATTTGTTCACCTGATATCTGACCTAAATTATGTGCCATCACTTCCTCCTGAGTTTTGAGTAAGTCATTTTTGTTTTTACTACAGTTTGTAAGTAATAAAATAAATATGCCACTGAATAAAATAAGATAAACCTTTCTCCAAAAATTAGATTTCATAGGTAAACCTTTTTTATAAAAAGATAACATCAAGGATTGTAATTTTAATAAAAATGAAAATAATGATTAAATATTGTATTAAGCTTTCTTACCTCATCCTTTTATTAATAAAGATGGGAGGAGAATAGAGGATGAACTAAATATGAGCACATGGCTGATTTATGCCTTACTCTCCGCGTTTACAGCAGCACTGGTCGCTATCTTCGGAAAAGTTGGCCTACAAAATTTAGATACTAATACAGCAACAGCGATCCGCGCTGTCATCATGGCATTATTTTTGGTAGGCGTGGTCGTTTTGCAGGGAAAAGTAAATCTTATCAGCGAAGTTCTCTCTAATCGCAAGGCATTGCTGTTTATTCTATTGAGTGGCGTTGCCGGAGCGCTCTCTTGGCTATTTTATTTTCTCGCAATCAAACATGGCAAAGTTTCCCAAGTAGCGCCTATCGATAAGCTCAGTGTCGTATTTGCGGTAATTCTGGCAGTCATTTTGTTTGGTGAGAAAATTTCTCTGGTGGCCGCCACAGGGGTTGCACTGATTACTGTAGGTGCTTTGATGGTCGCTTTGGGATAAACCAATGTCCTATGTGACAACTATAAAAACACAAAAGCCGCAGCAACTGCTGCGGCTTTTACTCATCAGAATTTACTCATCAGAAGATAGACATCAATTAACCCGCAGCAAATACCTGATTGACGATTTCCTGTGCTTCCTGCTCAATTTTTTCACGATGCTCTGCACCGAGGAAACTTTCGCAGTAGATTTTGTAAGCTTCTTCAGTGCCAGAAGGACGGGCGGAAAACCAGCCATTATCGCTCATGACTTTCAGACCACCAATGGAAGCCCCATTACCTGATGCCGTTGTCAGACGGGCGGTAATCAGATCACCTGCCAGCATATCTGCCTTAACCATTTCTGGTGACAATTTGGACAGCAAAGCTTTTTGCTGATGCGTCGCCGGAGCCTGAATACGGCTGTAGCTTGGTGTACCAAACCGAGCGGCCAGTTTGTCATAACGCTGTTGTGGATTCTCGCCAGTAACAGCCGTCATTTCAGCAGCCAGCAAACAAAGGATGATCCCATCTTTATCGGTTGACCAAGGCGTGCCGTCAAAACGCAGGAAAGATGCGCCAGCGCTCTCTTCCCCGCCAAAACCCAATTCACCTTTATACAGCCCGTCAACAAACCATTTGAAGCCGACAGGAACTTCCACCAATTCACGCCCCAAATCAGCAACAACGCGATCAATCATGGCACTGGAAACCAATGTTTTGCCTATTGCAACATTTTCAGACCATTGTGGACGGTGGCGGAATAAATAATCGATTGCTGTCGCCAGATAATGGTTAGGGTTCATTAACCCCACGGGTGTGATAATCCCATGACGGTCATAATCAGGATCATTGGCAAAAGCCAGATCAAACTTACCACGCAGCTCCAGCAAACCCGCCATTGCCCAACGGGACGAGCAATCCATACGAACTACGCCGTCATGATCCAGAGTCATAAAACGGAATGTTTGATCAACCTGATCATTCACCAATGTCAAATCGAGATTGTAGTATTCCCCAATCCGCTGCCAGTACGCGATACCAGAACCACCCAATGGATCGATACCGATTTTTAATCCTGCGCGCTGGATTGCGGCCATATCCACGACATCACCCAGAGCCATGACATAAGGATCAACCAAATCCTGTGAATGCAGATATTCACTTTTCAGTGTCTGTTCATAAGGCAGTCGTTTGATTCCACTGAGATCACCCGCCAATAATTCATTGGCGCGCTGCTCAATAATTGCGGTCAAATCAGTATCGGCAGGCCCGCCATTAGGGGGATTATATTTAATGCCACCATCTTCTGGCGGATTATGGGATGGCGTAATCACAATGCCATCAGCCAGATTTTTTCCCTGACGGTTGTAACATAAAATAGCATGGGAAATGGCAGGAGTCGGCGTGAAGCCGTTATTTTCCTGAACAATCACATCCACACCATTCGCCGTTAGCACTTCCAATACAGAAATAAAAGCGGCTTCTGAAAGCGCATGGGTATCTTTACCCACATAACACGGCCCAGTAATTCCCTGCTGAGAACGCAATTCCACAATTGCCTGAGAGATAGCCAGAATATGCACTTCGTTAAAACTATGGCGTCCAGAACTACCACGATGGCCGGAAGTACCAAATTTGACCTTATGCGCTGGATTTTCGGAATGTGGTTGTAGGGTGTAATACTGTGATGTGAGCTGGGCAACATTGATTAAATCATGCTGCTGGGCAAGCTGCCCCGCTCTTGGATGAATTGCCACTTTATTTATTTCTCCTGAGAGGCTGCACTGGTTTATCCGCCAGTGCAGTATCAATAAGTTAAGTGTGGTTTAGAGTTGGCCACTGAATTAACCAATTGAGCGAAACAATCACGCTAATCAATTGAGTTAACTAATCCATTAAATTAAATAGTGCCACACACTTTTTCAATCAAGTTTGCCGGAAACTTCATATCCTGCATAACATGTTCAATCATGCTGCGTTTACGGTCGGTATTAGTATTGGTAATCACCCAGAAAGGTGTGCCGGGGATATGACGTGGTTTAGTTTGCTTACCACTAGCCAGCAGTGTGTGCTCATCACCCGCAAAATAAGTACGGGTGCGGCCGTGCATAGCTTCCGTTGTTTTGGAGAAACTTTCGCTGTTCAGTCCATATAACGTGGACAGGATCAACATAAAGCGCTCAACGGATTTTTTCTTTTCGGCGTATTCATCAGAAAGTAACAATTCACGAACTACGCGAACAGCATCACGAGAACGGGTAACAGGAGTTTTAACAACAGATGCAGGATCGTTGGCAGGCGGTGTAATTTGTACTGGCTGCCCGGCGTCCAATTTCAATATGCGTCGTAAAATATCAGATGCACTTTCACCGATATGCAGGGTTTGGCTTGCAATAAAGCGGTAAAGGTCTTCATCAACTTCTATCGTTTTCATTTCTATCCAGTACTGTTCTTAATGAAAAAATTATCCTGGGATTATAAGATATAATGCCGAAAAACAAAACAATTAAACTTTCAATAACTTAAAGTGATTCTTTCTACAATTGGTCATTTTTAAAAAAGGGACTTTTCCTCTAAAATAAATCAATTAGTTACAACTATTTCATTCCATTAAGTTTGTCACTGTTTACATGTCATGATATTAAACATCACAATATTAAACATTACATAAATGGTATTAAATTCAGGCAAATCATGAAGTCAAATAGTCAATTAAATTATCATTTTCACACACCGGAAAATCCGCGCACATCCACACCAATTGTCTTGATCCATGGACTTTTTGGGGATTTAAACAATCTGGGAATATTGGGACGTGATTTACAGCAACATTATCCGGTGATTCAAATCGATGTACGCAATCATGGTGTCTCACCACGCAGGGAAAACATGGATTATCGCGATATGGCCCAGGATGTTTTAGCTCTTCTTGATGAGCTTAATGTGCCAAATGCCATAATTATCGGGCATTCCATGGGCGGCAAGATCGCCATGACTATGACGGCAGTTGCACCAGAGCGTATTGAGAAAATCGTGGTGATTGATATGGCTCCCGTCGCTTATCCGGTTCGCCGCCACGACAGCATTTTCGCCGCACTGAATAAAGTTACGGCAGCAGGGGCAACCACCCGACAGAACGCAGCAGACATTATGCATCAAGATATTCGGGAAGATGGTGTTATCCAGTTTTTGCTGAAATCATTCCGTCAGGGGGAATGGAAATTTAACCTGTCCATCCTGCAACAAGAGTACGAAAAAATTATCGACTGGGAACGTATTCCGGCATGGTCACAACCCGCCTTATTTATTCGTGGCGGCGATTCAGATTACATTACTGAGGAATATAGGGACGATATCATCAGCCAGTTCCCACAGGCAACAGCATGGGTCGTTGCGGGTTGTGGGCACTGGGTTCACGCAGAAAAACCAGAGGCTGTACTCAGGGCAACTCATCGATTTTTGGGAACGGACGTTTAAAAACCAAACAATGATGATATCAACCCACTTTCAATGTGGGTTGATAATCCTGCCTATTTTATTTTTATAACGGATATACCCGTGACCTTTCACGTTGCAGCTTTGTTAGCTATCCTCCCTCATCCCAGTCACCGTTTTATAACATAGAGTTAGCTATGCTCTTGGGCATTAATGAGAGGCTCCTGCCTCTCACCGGAGGCCAGCCTTTGGCTGGGCAAATGCGTTCCCGACGAATTTGTCATTCCCTTTCCGTAGCACTGCATCTTGAAATCCATTAGGTATGAGAGCGGGTAATAACAATTGATCTAATGATAAAAATAATTATTTATAATTTTAATCTTATATTTTACTGTACAACAATGAAACAGAAGATATAAAGCAGTCAATTAATCATCTCCAAACATTTAATAAAGGAAACATTATTATGCAAGAAGAAATACACTATGATTCGATTGGAGAAAGTTATGAACATTTCTACAACTCTGTCGCACAACGTAGAGTTGAAGTTCGTACATTATTTAATATGGTTGGAGAAATACAAGGGAAATCAATTCTAGATTTAGCCTGCGGATATGGTTATTTTGGTCGTGAACTATATAACCGTGGTGCTTCTAGAGTCGTCGGTGTTGATATATACTCGTCGTACTTCAAGATGCATTTATGTTCTCCCCGCGCCGCGGGGAGAACATAAGCTGCTTCCTGCAATTTGAAGTTAATTGCGTATACCTGAAAAAATGATCGAGCTAGCCAGAGAAAAATCAATTCGTTACGGTGATGAAATTGAATTTCATGCCTCAGATGTAAGTAATATGCAATTATCTGAAAAATTCGATATTGTCACCGCGACATTTTTATTTCACTATGCAAAATCAATAGAAGAACTTGAAAGCATGTTTCATTCTATTGCTAATCACCTGAAACCATCTGGTAAAATCGTGGCATATATGGCCTCACCTGACTATCAGTTAGCAAAAGGGAATTGCCAGAACTATGGTCTGAATATTCTCAGTGAAGAGGCATTACAAGGTGGCTTTATTCATCAAGTAGAATTTATTACCACACCTCCGATAGAATTAACATTCTATCGTTGGAGTCGTGAAACTTATGCAAATGCTATTAATAAGGCTGGGTTCAGTCAGTTTGAATGGATAAAATCTGTTGTATTGGAAAGTAATATTGAACGTTACCCTGCTGGTTTTTGGGATAATTACCAGAATAACTGTATGCATGCAGGACTTATCTGCCAGCTTTAATAATACACCCCATCAGTAAATAATTTCGTTATTAATTATATCCTTCGTATTTCCAAGCTACAGCTTTGTTGGTTACGCTCACTCATCCCCGGGAGCATAGATAACTCTGTTTCCGGGGATTTATTTTCTGGCTGGTGTGCTGCAAATTGAAGTCATTCTTTAAATAAAAACTTATTATTATTTCATATGGCATATTTATTTTATGGTTATTAAATTAATGGAGAATAAACAAAAATAATTATTTGAAATTCTTTGCTGGCACCTTAATATATACAACAAAGAAACAGTCATCAAATATTACACCAATACTAAATAACACATCCCACAGAAAAAATAACACCTTGAATGTAATTAAGGATAACAAATAATGACAGATAATATCTTATATAATCCTATTGCACATCTCTACGAAAATTTTTCAGATTCAAGTCCCCACATCGACGTAGAAATTCGGACTATCATGAACCTAGCCGGAGATATACAAGGAAAATCAGTGTTGGATTTAGCATGTGGATATGGCCTTTTTAGTCGTAAATTCAAAAAACAGGGAGCTTCAAACGTTATTGGTGTCGACATATCAGATAAAATGATACAAATCGCCAGAAATAAATCGCGACAATATCAAGATGGCATAGAATTTCATATTAGAAATGTCTGCAAGATGGAATCATTTGGGAAATTTGATCTTATCGTTGCAGCCTGGTTATTCTGTCATGCGGAGTCATTTGAAGACCTTAAGACGATGTTTCGTGTAATTGCCGACCATCTTAAACCTTCCGGTAAACTTATAGCCTATACATTTGAACCCGATTATCGACTAGAAAAAGGGAACTATGAAAATTATTACATAAAAGTTCTTAGCGAAGAGCCAGTAAAAGATACAACGCTTGTAAAGGCTGAATTCCTTACTACCCCTCCCAGCCCTTTTACGATGCATCGTTGGAGCCGCGAACAGTATGCAGCTGCAATCAATGAGGCGGGTCTCAAACATTTCGAATGGCATAAACCCATGCTGCTGGAAAGTGATATTGAGAGCCAACCTCCGGGTTTTTGGGATGATTATCAACGCAACTGTCTTGATACAGCACTTGTTTGTCAACTTTAACAAAATAATCCCCCGTAATTTTACAGGGGATTTCCTTATTATATATTTAAGATAAATTTGGTAATGGAAAAAATATGGTGCGTTAAAAGTCGTTGGTATCGCTTGCATTAAACAAGTTATATAAATTAATAATATTATTTATTCTAATAAAAATTTTTAGACTATTAAACAACCTTGTAAATAGGATAAAACAATTTAATAAAATGCTATTATCAATAAGATATAAACATATTTGGTGATGGATATGCTCGGAGGCTTGGCTCATACCATTTAAAATTACGTTCATTGCGAACTACATTCGGTTCTCTGTTTTTCTCAATAAAAACATGTGAGTTATATTGAGACCAATGCATATACACTACACCTGTAGCTGCTTTTACAGGTTGCCCTAAAATATTAGCCAGTTCTTGTGCAAATCCAGTTTTTCCTGACCAACTGCTAAGTAATCTTATACTTCTTATGGAGAAGCTAGCCATAAAAGAACTTCTACATATATTAGCCAGTTCAAGAGCTGTCAGTTCTTTGGCATTAGGCAGGCACCCCTTAAAAAATGGCGTTTCAGGATCTCCTACTCCTAACAGATTGAGTCTGGGGCGTTTATTAGGAGCTTTGGGATTATCCAAAAAGTACTGAAAATCACCATACTGAGCAGAGACAGGACGAGCACATCTCTGGAACTGCGTATATTCTGGCTGTGAAAAAAATTCATCAGGTATATAACTATACTGTCCCATAAGTATTTCTCCACTAAAGATGCTTGATGGTCCACAGTATACTCCCCAATCAAACTCATCAATATTATTTGAAAAATTTGTCGGCACTGATTCTAAAAAATTACCCGTATTACCTTATAAAACATCCTCACTACAAAAAATAATCTGGATCATTTTAGTGAGCCAGATTATTGAATGAAAAAGCTTTCTAAAAATTTTTAATAATCATCAGGCTCTCGCTAAACTTGGAAACCACATCAGCAATCAGGTGATCATCTCCCTCAGAGCCACTTAACCCACCGCTGATGAGCACAATATGTAATCCATCCATATGAAATTACAGTCCTAACTCATTTTCAAGCTGACGGACAAGTGGGATCACATTTTTGCCAAAGTATTCCAGTTCTTCCTGAACATGCAGAAAACCAAGCAACATTAAGTTTACACCTACCTTTTTATATTCAATGATCCGTTGAGCTATTTGCAAAGGTGTACCAATAAGATTGGTCTTGAAACCATCATTATATTGCACAAGATCTTCTAAAGTCGATTTAGCCCAGTTTCCCTCTTTTTCCGGTGACGCATTTCCCGCATTCTGAACTTCATGATGAAAACCTTTCACGGCATCAATATCGCTGTGATCTAAAATATCCTGCAATACAGCATTGGCTTCCTGTTCACTATCACGGGCAATAGCAAAACCATTGACACCTATTTTGACCTGATGGTCATTCAACTGTGCCTTGGTTCTGATATCTTCAATTTGTTTCTGTATATATTCTACGCTGCCACCATTCGTAAAATACCAGTCTGAAACCCGTGAAGCCATATCTCTGGCCGCTCTGGAACTTCCGCCCTGAAAAATCTCAGGAAACGGCTCAAGAGGCTTGGGTTTTAAAACGTAATCACGAAAACGATAAAAATCACCAGAAAAATTGAAGGCAGGCTGTGACCAAATGCCTTGCAAACAGCGGATGAACTCCTCAGAACGCAGATAGCGTTCTTCATGATCCAACCAGGGTTCACCAATCGCTTTGAATTCACTGCGAAACCAGCCACTGACTACATTGACGGCAATGCGCGCATTATAGAGTTTGCTGATTGTTGCTATCTGTTTGGCCGCCAATACCGGATTCCAGGGGCCGGGTAAAAGCGCTGCAATCACTTTCAACCGTTCTGTAACTGAAAGCAAATATTGGGAAAAAGTCACTGATTCATGTTGATTTTCGGCGCCATATCCGGCAGTGAACCGAATTTGAGTTAACGCATAATCAAAACCCACATTTTCTGCTGTTTGAGCTAATTGGCGGTTATAAAGGTGCTCCCAATTAGTACGCTGCTCAATTTTGCTGATAACCAGCCCCCCTGAAACATTGGGCACCCAGTAAGCAAATTGGATAGGGGAAGAATTAGATGTAGTCATACAACCTCTCTTTAAGCTCTGTGTTAAGATTGCTCCTATCAAGGGATTCCATTTAATTAAGTTTATTAAAAATCATTTATATGACTTCGTTCTTTATATATCTCATTTTTTCTAAATCTAAAGAAAAAATAAATAGACCCAATGATTTTTCCAGTTAAATATTCAATTGTTCAGTAAAAATAGAGCGATGCGCTTCACATTCAATATTATTTTCTATTGAATATATGTCATTAATTTTTTCCTGACCCTTCATTCAGTAAGAAGTGGTTTAAGTCAATCTATTGATTTTTTTAATAACTCTCTGGATAGTGACTTCTCTTGTGGGTTAATCGGCAATGCAACCATCAGCATAAACACACCTTATACTTAATAAACTTGAAGATGTATGAATAACTATCACTTATCATCTTGATTTTTAATGTTTATTTAAAACACCAATCCAGTATCTTGAAGTTAAATAACTCTATAATTTCCATGGTTTTATTTCACTATAAATACCCATGCACTTTAAACAAATAATTAAAAGTAATTATTAATTTCTATTTGTTATAAAGGAGTATTAGCTTAAATATTATTTAAATTAATGTCATTTACTATTTAAAAAATAACTCTGATTTAATTAAATTAATTTACATTAAATTTTTTTATTTCTGATTTTATACCATGGAATAAAAAGATTTAGTGTTCCTCCCCAGAAAACACCGTCAAGAATGCCGCTGATTAAACCAAACAGCAGATTATAATGTAACGAATGTACTAATACTGGATAGATACTCAACATGGCAGTCATAATAAATTTACTCACAAAAGTCATCACAATCAGGATCAGTGTCAGAGGAGTACCGGGCCGGATGATTAATGTGCTGCCTGCTTTTTCTTTTAATCGTGGCTGGGATTGCCAAAGTGCCCAACCAACAGCAATACCGATAATCAAACCTAATCCCATTATCATTAATGATAAATCTGAGAAATAGGTTTCATAAATAATGCTATGTACTCCCCAAACTAAAAATACGAGAGGTAATAAGAAAAGGCGCTCTACGCGCATTTCACGATCGGATAAGGCTTTAACTCCCCTCATGATAAGAAATACAAGAAGAATCCATACCCAGACTGGTGTATCTTTTATAATGACGGTTAGTGACATATTATTCCCCCAGAAATCATCTTCGTATAATATACATCTAAATAATAGTATATTTTAGTGATCCGGTTAGTCATACGCTGTAAATGAATATGATTTTCTGAAGAATTTATCGCCATGATAAGTAGATCAGGCGTATATAACATTCAATACATAAAAAACCCGAATCAGCTAAAAAAGAAGGTTCGGGTTATTTTAGGATACCAATATCATTATCATACTGTTATTTTATCTTCACTTGTCGGTTTACTATAAAATAGCCACCAAACTCAGTATAATTTCCACGATCACACTTGTTAGGATCTAGTATAATTTGATTTTGTTCATCTCTTTTTCTGGCTTTCGATGTACCTGGTTTATGCCCCCAAATCTGGCGGTGTTCATGACCACGGCTTACACATAATCTATAAAAATGGTAATCCCAAAGAATAAAATGAGACAACGGCTCGGGATAGGTCTCTGTAGTGTAAAGAGCAACAACATAATTGGGTGGGTAATCTTTATTTTTATAATCCTCTAATGGAATTAATCCATCTGCGATTATTCCATCTATAACCGACTGCATATTGTTTTTGAATCTCTGATTAGAATACAGACCCGGCTGAGGTAAAGTATTCGATGCGTAATTACACGCATAAGAATAACAGTTATTATATGGTTGCCGTATAGGAGCATTCCAGAAGATTTTACTAAAAAATCCCGCTTCGATAGAATATGATACTCCTGTAAGTGGATTAATAAAATCCGTATCAACATTTCCTTTACTTCCCACGTCATGTAAATGTCTGCGTCTATTGTTACTTTCTATATATTCATTTTCATCCCGGGTAAGATCATCAGAAATATCATACGGTTCTTGTTTAACATTATAGATATCATCCGTTATTATTTTTTCAGCTTCAGAATCCATATTGAAATTTTTAAGTAATTCCAGACCAAGCTGTTGACTTAGTACCAGACTTGGTGCCTTTCCATCACATATATAAAATGAATTAGGTAGCCCATACTCATAGGCAATTGCCTCTGTATCATCAGTAAATTCGACAAAAAATCCAGAAAATCCAAGTTTACCTTCGTGTTCGTGTATATTCAGCCCCCTGATATTATCCTGAAATAAGCTTAAGAATTTATTGGTTATCATACTATGTGAGTCACTACTCCATGAATAATTATCTCTCCCTGAAAATAATAATAATGTTACCTTAAGCATTTTGCACCTCATCTATAAATTTAGTTTAAACTTGAGTAAAAAATTTTTTTAACTGTCAGAATCATCTGAATTTACCACTACTGTTTTAACACTTAGAGGCTAAAGATAATTGCATTGAAAATATTTAATTTAAACCTTAAAATTTAGTACAAACATAGGTATTTTAAAGGATTAAATAGATTTTAATATTACATCATGTAAGCCAACATCTGCTGTTTAAAAACACTCATCTTCATATTAAATATCCCTTTCAGGCGGTTCTCCATCTATTGGCTCAAAATTGTTTATTTCATCTATTATTTTATCTTTAAATTCAGGAGGCAGATCAAAGTATTTAATTAATTCGAGACCAAGTTGTTGGCTTAATGCCAGATTAGGAGCTTGTCCATCACATACATAAAAGGATTTATATCGTCCATGTTCATAGGCAATCTTCTCTGTATCATTAGTAAATTCGACAAAAAAACCAGAAAATCCAAGTTTTCCTGTATGATTCCATATGTTCAATCCCTTTATATTATCCTGAAATAGATTTACTAGTGTCGTAGTTTCATTACTGTAAGAATCACTTTGCCATGTATAATTTTCTCGTCCTGAAAAAAGCAATAACGTTACTTTTAGCATTTTAGATTCCATATATAAATTTAGCATTAACCATGTAATTGAGGTGAATTAAACAAAATCATATCACAATGAATTAACTTTAATTTTTGTTAATTTCTGACTTAATTTATTATATTATTTTTACTTTATTACTCACTATAAAAAGACCTGAAAAATTAGTATATAAACCACGATCACAATAGCAAGGGTCATATATTATTTCACCACTATTATCTCTTCTTCTTACACTAGATCGACCTGGCTTATGCCCCCAGAAACGATTTTTTTTGTCATTAATACCTAAAACCACTCTATAAAAATGGTAATCCCAAAAAACCTGATTATCCGAATATGTATAAAGAGAAACAACATAGTTTGGCCTATACTTATCGTCTGCATCTTCATCGTTAAAATCATCTATTGCAATTAATCCATCTGCAATTATTGAATCCACAAGGTCTTGAGTGTTATATCTTAAAGGCTTTTTTCCAAATCGCCCTGGTTGAGGATAACTTTTAGATGCATAATTACATGCATAAGCATAACAATTATTAAAACCTATATATTCAGGAACGTTCCAAAAGTCTTTTTTATACAAACCTGCTTGCATAGAATATACTGACCCAGTAGCCGGGTTGGTGAATTTTATATCATGAATGTTATAATTAAAAACATCATGCAAGTCCCCTTGCCCTTGTGATGGCTCCTGTTCATCACCTTCCATCAATCCACTGAGTACATTGGTTTTTTTTGATTGAACACTTTCTATTTCCTTTATTATCTGATAGTTAAGTTCAGGATCTAAATTAAATATATCTATTAATTCAAATCCAAGTTGTTTACTTTCTTCTATGTTTGGTGCCTGTCCATCACATATATAAAAAGATTTTGGCAGTCTATACTTGCTCCTCCCTATTTCTGTATCATCAGACAACTGAACGAAAAAACCAGAAAACCCAAGTTTCCCATCATGTTCCCCAAAATTTATCCCAGCTAAATTTCCATTAAATAATGTCAATAAATCATTGGCTTCATCACTATGAGAATCATAATAACGACTATAATTTTCTCTCCCAGAATAAATCAGTAGTGTTACTTTAATCATTTTATACTCCATATATTAATTTAACTGTCAATATTATTAACACAAGCCTTTTTCATCTATGGCAGTCACCCATAAATAGAAAGTTAAAAACTTTCAAGACAGGTATTTTAATTACAATAAAAACCAGACGAGACAAGACGATACTTAATAAGTAAATCAATGAAATATAGAATGTTATCAAGAAATATATTTACACTTTTAAATTTAGTACAAAATCAGATATTTTTAATAACCGATTATTTTAAGAATTAATTAGTTATTCCTGTATGCAATTTGAATTTATAACCTATTGAATAAAATGGCTCACAATTGTGAGCCATTTTTGTTAATGAGAATATCTAATAAAAGTCTTTCCTGCTATCAGGCCAGTTTGGATTTCCCATTTGTTACATCTGACCACGCGGTCATGATGTTTGATTTCGTCTGGTTATCGAGTGAGTCAATAAAACCGCTATCTCCCATATTAGGTGCAAATCCACTCATCGCCTGCACCAGAGAATCCACTCCATTAACAGAGAGCGCCGTATATTCACGTTCACCTTCTGTATTTTTATCTCCCATTTGGGTGATGATATCCGCACGGTTATTATTGAAGTAATCATTAAAGGTGACAGAACCCATTACTTCAAATTTCCCCTGTGCTGAACTGTCTTTAACATTGCGATGCGTCAACATAACCAAATCATAACCACTGCGTTGGAACCACAGATTCTGCCAGTTGATATCGTTGAAGATAATCTTGTCACCTTGCTTGATATCTTCAACCACGTTGTCAATCACATCACCGCTGACCACATAGCTATTGACGCCAGTGCCGCCTTTAAAGCTGTTTTGATATCCCCCCAACACCAGCAGGTCATCACCGTCACCGCCGTTAAACTGGCTGGATTTAGATATCACATCGGCAATCAGGTGATCATTACCTGTACCACCGTTGATCATCGCGTGATAACCCATCAGTTTGATGGAGTTGTTGCCCGAAATACCATCGATCTGGTTATAGTTGCCGAATACGGTGGCAAAATCGTCACCTTCTCCCAAATCGACCTGATTGTTATTGCCGATAGTGACAACGTAGTCCTGATCTTCTCCGGCCTTAATATGATTAAAGTTGCCGGAAGCCACGATATAGTCACGTCCTTTGCCGCCATCAATGACACCGTCTTCACCAAAGGCAAAGACCTGATCATCACCTTCTCCCATGTAGGCGTAGTTTATGCGGCCGGCTAATACTGCAACGTCGTTGCCATTATCGCCAAACATCATATTTTCACGCCCCATCATCACACCCAGATCATGACCTTCGCCACCCGTGAAGATATTTGAGGTTCCCACGGAATAGAAGACATCATCACCACGGCCACCCCAGAAATTGTTGTTATCTCCCAGATAGGCACCGAGATCTTTACCGTCACCACCCCAGTTAAAGTTGTAGTTACCGAGGGAAACGTGAACATCACCATCACCTTGCAGATGACCGCTATTACGCAGGAAATCAAAGGTCTTATCCTGCATGTTCAACAAATCGGCAGTCAGGTTCTCTTTCAGATTAGTGGCCAGTGATTTCATCTCGGCTTGCTTGTCCTGATTAAACAGGGTCGCAAACAGGTTTGGCAGGTTCAGGGACGTCAATCCAACGGCCCTATCTGCCTGTGATCCTTCCGTTGTCACGACTGATTTATCGTCTACACTGACGGAGATACTCCCTTCTTGGGTTTCATCAGGCGCTTTCGTTTTTAAGCCGTGGCTTTCCGCGAAAGATTTCACGCCATCAGCTCCCATATTTACCCCGGCTTGCAAGCTGTTGAGCAATTTTTCCGGATCAATAAAGGACTGAAGTTGATTACCACTGAATTCACCGATGACTTCCAGCATTTCGCGCAGAATGGCAACGCCATCAACAGGCTGATTTGTACGGGAGACAATACCGCCGCCCGGGGTGTAATCCACGCCAAAGATATCTGCCAGCGTGGTATCCCCGCTGACACCGGCAAGGTTACCCAGCAGTTTATTCTTGAGCTGACGTGGTAAGTCCGTTGGACTAAAGGTAAACGTGGTTTTTGCTATGCCCGTGGTGGTGTATTCCTGCGTCATCAGGCCGAAAAGTGAACCCAGATTGGTATCCAGAATCGACTGAATATTGTCACCGAACATAAAGTTCCAGTTGCCGGTTGTTACCTGAATATCAGCACCCTGTCCGCCAACGGCAAAATTGAAGGCCAGTTTTTCATTCGCCTGGCGGAATTTATCCGCCCGGCTGAGGCTGGAGGCCGGTTTTTTATTCGACTGACCGAGTTGATCCGACTGAATGATGTTGTCCGTTTCAGGAGTATTACCGTTTCTACTTAACCGCTGGTTGTATTTCTTGTTGAGCGTACTTTCGATATCACTTTTCAGGCCACGGCTGCTACGTTCATTGTGAGAGTTGAGATCAGTCAGGGTTTTATAATCCACACTGCTGGTCAAATCGAGACCAGACAAGTCACTGACATATTTCTTCGCGCTTTCCAATGTCCATTGTTGATCCTGTTTCGTCAACCAATCCGGTGAATTAAACGATCCCGCAATGTTCTGCAATACGCCAGAAATACGGGCAGCACCATCAAATGGATTCACCAGCGGTGGCGTCGGAATGGATTTATCCATCATCACAATCAGATCGTTGCTGCGTCCCATATTAAAGCTGACGTTCCGGTTACCCACGAACAACTGTGCGCCTTCCAATGCCTGATAACCTGCAATATCAACACTGTGCTTGCTGTCACCGTTACCAAGGTGAACCATTACGTTGTTGTCACCAAAGGCCAGAGTTTTAAAGCCACCCGTGCCTACTTTGATGCCCACATTAGTGGTTCCCCAGTTAACGGCGGTGAATTCCCCATCACCAAGCTGTAATTGAATATTGCCGGAATAGCTCAGGTGCTGATTTGATGATTTTGCTGGTTCTGATGAGGCAGGTTTATTTTCATCTTCCTCATTGCGCTTTTTCGGCGCATGGAATGTCTCTGCATTATCTGCAATCGCTCCTTTGGCTTTTGCATCAACATCGTTTTGCCCCACACGGGACAGGACAATATCATTTTCAGAGATACCACGGCGGACACGTTCGGAGTGACTTTCAATTTCGCCTTTATCATTCCAGCCCAAGACGATTTTGTTATCCGTAAGCTTGTGTACCCACTGTTCCTGCGCATCTTTTGTATGTTTGCGGCCAATACTGTCTACTGCAACTTCACTGCTACGCGCCGATACGGTAGTGCGAATGCCCTGTTCATTCAGCGCTGAAATCAAGCGATGGGCGAAACCATTGCGCTTGTCATCGCCGATCAGGGAACAACCGACAAGACTGATATGGTCTGGTGTGCCAACCTGTTTGAAATCAGTACGGAACTGTTTCAGTTTCAAAGCCAATTCATCTGCGCTGTAACCACTCATGCGCGTGTGGTTTTGTACAGATTCATCACGTCCATGCCCGACAATCTGCCAGCGCAATTTTCCGGACTGTAATTGAGGCGCATCCGGATCGCCATACACCACGCGATATTGACCACTGGCATCAAGCTGAACAATCACACTGGAATCAGGATGCTTACTTGCCAGACTTGCGGCAGCCTTGGCGGCAACAGGATCATTTTCGGTCTGGATAATGATCTGACCGTTAAAGCGGCTATCACCACTTTCAAGCTGTGGTTTGACCGTAATATTTTCCCAGGATCCAACATCGTGGTTGTTTACATGAATGTGACTTTCCGGTGAGTTGTCACCTAACGGTTTCTTTATCCCATCAGTTGCATCAATATCTATCGGTTTCCTGATTGGGGTGTCATCAAACACGGGTAGATCCAACATACCGCGCATGGTAGTTTTATCAGCCAGTGTCGGGCGATAAGTTGCCAAAATCTCACCATCAATCACGACTACTCGCTTGAAGACAATTTCCCCTGCCTCATTCTTTGGTAATTGGTAACTTTGTGCCATGTTCAGGTCGGATTCACCGAAGAAGCGAGATATGTAAGCACCAAATTTCTCTGCCGATGAGAATTCGACAATTCCCGCGTTTGGATCATAAAAACCATAAACACGATTCTCACCACTACCTTTCGCCCACGCAGCCATTGCATGGCCTGGTGCGTCCAGTTCAAGCAGCACCGGTTTACCGTCCGCATTTCCGGCAGTGATTTTCTGAACCACACCATCTACAGTCAGTGCTTTCGCATCTTCCAGCTTCTCTTTCCACACTTTGATAAATGTATTTGCCATCGGGTTTTTGGTATGGAGTGCCGCTAACGATCCCAATAATTTACTTGCGTTAGCATGCTCAGTTTCAGAGTACAGATTAGGATTGCTGAGTACTGCTGCCGCAGAATACATTTTTTCCAGCAACTGACGGGCAACACCATCCTGACCGTCGTTTTCAAGTTGTTTCGCAACCAAAACCAATTTCGACAGTGGGTCACAACGGCCATCAAAACCATCATTTGATAAGTTCAACAGTAGCAATTGTGGTGCCAATTGTTCGTTCGCTTTAGTATCAGCAATGCCTGTTGAAGCGACATCACGGAACAAACGATTAAATTTCTCCGATTTCGGCTGGAAGGTAATTTTCAAAGCTTTGCTTTCAATTTCCCAAGCCAAAGCACCTTTTTGTTCGGCACTCCAGTTACCTTTAACCAGCAGATCCACCAATTGCTTGATGTCCATGTTCGAACGGAAACCATCTACTATCTGCTCTGCATAACCTTGCTTGTAGCCAACCAGAAAATCCTTGGTTGTACGGATATCCTTGGTTGTTATGCCCGCGCTGTTTACCTGAGGCTTCAGGACTTCACCATAGCGTTTCAGGTCGCTTTTTATGCCCTTAAGGACTTCTGATTCGTCAGTCTGATGTTTCATACCAAACGAATCAGCTGTAGCCTGCTCTGTATTTTGGTTTTTGGTGACGTTATCTGACGGTAAATTATCTAGTGCAGATACCACACTATCATTCTCTGCCGGGGCTTTAAGTGTGAATTTACCATTTTCCGGATTAGCAAATACTTTATCGACATTCGACTGCACAAGGTGTGCCGCCTGTTTGAAATTGTTACTTTCAACTTCAACCAGTACTTTCTCACCTTTCTTCGTTGTCACTTCCAGTGTCACGGCATCATCACGGTAATCAACCACACGCCCTGTCACGTTTGCACCCAGTTTAAAGGTTTTACCCTGCTCTTTCAGCGCACGCAATACATACGGTTGTTCACCGGCCCGCGCTTGTTGCCAGACACCGTCATAATGGGTAATGGTACTATCTTCAAACGTATTGTAGTTAACAGCGAAGCTTTGATTTTTCTCTCTGCTAGCCAAATATTCATAACCCAGCTTGGATTTATACCCCGTGATCATTCCCTTATGGAAAGAGTCCATAAAGTGTCCGAAGTCTTTATAGTTATCAAATGTCTTGATACCAAAATTAGGATCATAGAATGACCAGGTAGTTTGATGTTTCCCTTTATGCACAACGACGGCCATTGCATGATCTTCAGACATAAAGGACATATACGTCGTTTTATCCGCATTACGCAGTTGTTCCATCACGGACTCATAGCCGGCAGCATGATAACTCATTGATCGGTCGATATTATCTCCCGTCAGTCCATTGGCTTTCAGTTTGCCGCCATAAGCTTCATTGGCTTTCTTCATGCCTGCAAAACCGGACATATCTTGCGTTTGGCTATATTGAATCGACAATAGGTCCTGAATAGCCGAGCCGATATTTTGGCGGCGATACTGGTTAAGCAAAGAGGCTTCAACCGAATTGATATCACTCTTTTTATTCACGGAATTGTCATTGTAGGCTTTGACCGCATCCGTCAACCACGACAGATACTCTTTGCCGCCACCCAGCCCATTCACCCGTTCTTCTATCAGGTAACGGGCAGACAAGGCAAAACAGACGCCCTCCAGAAATTCTTTTGACTCAGCGCGATCCCCGTTAGTCAGGAGGACATTGCCAACTTCTGGCACCAGTTTTTCAAGGTTATTTAAGAGTGAATCTCCCTGAGTGAAATGGTATGAGTATTGATCCAGCTCTTTTTTACCTGATTTCGTATCAAAGAGAGCATAAATCGCTTTTTCCAGTAACCCTGCTTTCACACGGCTGTTTTCACCCTGAGGTTCAGAAAGTGCAGAGACAATCTGCTCCGCATATTGGTTCATCAACCGACCGCTGGCCTCATGCCCATAATAGGTATGCTCACCCGATACCTGATAACCCGCTACGGCAAGCTTGGCACGCAGTTTTTCACCTTCTTTCCCCAACCCTTCGTTATCGGTCAGCAACATGATTGGCGTCTGCTTCGAGATGCCTTGCAGGTTTTTCTCCACGGAGAACTGCCCATTGACTGCCTTCGCCAACACACCCGTGATACCTGCCGGATTCGGCACTTCGTGGGCGGTAAGCGCCTTGGTCATGCTTGGCATTGGCCTGTCGAGCAGTAAACCAGAAACGGGCTGCCCATTGCGCTCTGCATAACGGGCCAGATCGGCCGCAACCGCACCGCCCATGGAATAACCATGAATGATGATATTTTCCGGTTTGACACCACGATCATTGACCAAGTAGCGGAGCATGGTACGCGCATCTTGATACAAGCCTTTTTCGCTTGGATGACCATCGCTGGAGCCATAGCCCCGCATGTTCACCGCCAGCACGTCAACGCCCTGTTTTTGATAGTGGCTCTGAATAGTACTGGCTTGCTCTTCCGCAGATGAACCGGAACCATGAATGAAAAGCACGACTTTTTTCGCCGATTCTTTTTCCTGACTCTGTTCAGCTTGATCTTTTTGGCTGCCGTTATGGTAATAACCCGCCAGACGCCCCGCTTCACCCTGTAACGTGACTTTATCCGTCGTGCCCTTGGTGACAGCATCATCCAATATTATCTGAGTGCTATCATCTACGTTGCGGCGAGCTTCCTTAACACCGTAAAGATTATCGTTCAGGAAGCGAGTGACTGGATTAAATGGCTCTCTGTCACGCGGTAGTGTGCCGTCGTTGTCAATGGCAACTTTTTCCAGCGCCTTATCTTTTTTATCAGAATGACCCAGCGCTTCTAGATCTTCACTTACAACGCGTTTCGGCTTTGGAGAGGTTTGTTCAATCTGCGCTTCTTGTAATTTCTGCGAGAAATTGAATAACTCTGTTGGTGTCCAGACACCAAATTTTGGCCGCCATGTATGGCCGATGACTTTATCAGCCCCTCCCGCCTTGAGGACTCTGGCGACGATAGTTGAGCAGTTATCTGTCAGAAGTTGATAACGGGCATCCGGATTCTGGCTGATTTTGTGCCATTCCGCCTGCATTGCCGCCGTATCCAATCCAGCCAGATTGATGCGGAACACTCGCCCTTGATCACCTTCGCTGGCCTTGAAGTCTTGGATATCACTCAGTTCATGTTTAGCAAACTGGCGGATCACATTGGTGATGCGTTTTTCTGTCAGTTCAGGTGACTGTTTGGCAGCGGTACGCAGTGCTTGCGCAAAATTTTTGCCGACTTCAAGCATATCCATGCTGCCGTCTTCCCACTGCTTCATGTACGGTCGGTAGATAGGCTCAGGTATGCCGGCAGATTCCAGAAGGCGAGGGTTCGCCAGCGCAGTCATGGCAAAGCCTTCACTGATATCCTCGAATTTTGCATCAACACCTGTGGCTATCTGGAGTTTTTCAATAAATTTCTCCAGCTTGATTGTGCCATCATGCAGGCCAAAGTTATCGTCTTCCTCAGAAGCGACATCCCGTGCCAGAGATTCATTCTGGCTGGCAGGCTGGCTGAGATCACGCCAACGAATCCTTACATCTGGATTGTCCTCAGAAGAAACATTGAAAATATCGCTAATATCGGGAGATTTGCTTCCTTCCGGCCACCAGCTGATGTAATTTTTTTCATTGAATTCTTCTGCCTTTTCTGCACTGATTTGGATGCGTCCTTGCCCAATCTGTAATGCGGCATGCCCCAAGCGGCTGTGATCACTCGGTTTCCAGACAAACAGGGTGGCGCTGACAGGAGAGAGTTGTTGTTCAATCGCCTGATGTATCTTTCTCAAACCAGAAACATCAATGCCTTTGCCATCTTTCGCCAAATCACGGGATTGCAGGTTTGCGAAGACGGTATCTGCCATTGGCTGACCATATTCTCTACTCACGGCAGCCTTGACCTGTTCAACCGCGTTTTCCGCACTTTCGGCTTTCATGGCGATCTGAATATTGGATTTGCCCCGGGTAACAAAGTCCCCTTGCTCATCAATATAGAAATGTTTGGAATCTTTGAGTTTGGCGTTACCCAGTTTGTTGTAGAGATCGCTGAAATTGCCTTTGCCTGCGCTTTTCAACGTCGGTTCCGCCAGTACCAGGGATTCCTCCATGCGCACATTAATCTGTGACAGCAAGTTTTGCAGCGCTGGGGTACGAGCCGAATCGGGATGTCCCAACAAGTAACCTTGAACCTGATGGCGCAAATAGGTCAGCTTTTCTACGGATCCCAAGTCATAGTCGTTGCTATTTTGCAGAGTATTTTCATAACCCTTAAGTGCATCCAGAACATTCCGGTAACTGTCACCCAGGATCTTACCCTTAACATAAGCCGCTTCTTGTAATTCACCCGCAGAGAGCAGGTCAGTTTTCGGTTTATAACTCCAACTTCCCTCCACTTTTTCCGCAATAATGCGGGTATGTCCCTGTTCGTGGGAAACAATGCGATTGTCCACCAGAAGCAACACCTCGGGCAGTTGATCGTAATTATCATAGTTGGCAAGGATAAAGCGTTCAATAGCTTTGATTTGTGCGGAATCGTCTGAATCTTCTACGATAATAGTTTTAAAACTATCGCTGTCATGACCCGGCCACGGACGGACTTCAAGGCCTTTATTATCCTCTGATTCACGTACCAGCAAATTGCGCTCTGTACGCAGACCGTAGAATGGCAAAGCCTGATTCAACATACTATCAATGGCGCTGAGTTTGACGTCAACATCCACCAAGGTATCCGCCCTGTATCCTTCTGGATTCAATTCCAGCAGTTTTTCCTGTTCTTTATGGCTGAGAGAATCAAAACGCGCCTTCACAGGAATACCCGCTTCTGTCAGCCTGCGACCAATGGATTCAGGCGACACACCTTCATATTCTTTGGCAGCTTTATCCAGCAGGCGAATTTCACCCACCAGCCCTTCACGTTGCAATTGGCGCAATACCGGTAATTCAACATTCCAGAAATAGTTGCCGAGACGCAGACCGCCTTCCGCAATGACATAGACATCATCACGCGATCCTGTGGCGTAGAGGAAACTCCAGAATCCGGTATTGCTGCGGGTAGATGCGCTAATGACCGATTGCAAGGCTTGCCGTTCCTGCTCCGAGATATCAGGATTGAGGATATCGAGCATATTGCTCCAGTGCTGGAGCTGTTTGTTCAGATTAAGGGCAAAATTGTTACCCTGGACATCCACATCGTAAACCACTTTCTTGCCATCAGTCTGCACTGCATCGAGAACCTTACGGTACGCTTTGAAGTTTTTGCCAGACCAAAATGAAACAATACTCTTATCACCATGCACAGGTTCGAAGCTATAATCATAGCTTTCCAGCCTCGAAACCAATTCGACGCGCTTGTCCCAGTCGTAATCGATGGTGGCATCAACAAACAGTTTTGCCAGTGAAGTGAACTGATCTTTCGGTACTTTTGTGTCAGATTGCTCCAGCCAGCCTTCAATAGAGGCCACCATTCTCTGCCTGATGTCATCCGGTATATCTGCATCCACGCGATCAAATCCCGGCACAGGGATGTATTTTTCTGTTGCAATATTGTTGTCACTGTTCAACCAACGGTAAATATCAGCAACTTTCTGTGCTCTTATGGCTGCGGCAGAAACTGTTTCTGGCATATCAGCCGATTCTGGTTGAGCAAGGGTTTCGCTCAGTGCTTGCAATCCACTGAGATCCAAACCGGAAATTCTTGGTGTATTTCTGACGAATTCTATAGGTGCATCGTCTGTCTTATTGACAGGTTGGTTGACTGGTGTTTCGGTATAAACCGATGTCAGGATAGCCCCCGCATCTTTGGCGCCCGTAGCTTTACCGCGTATGCCCGCGTTGATTTGTAAGCGATTCAGCGCTTCTTTTGCATTAGCAAGTTCGTTCAGATTCTCATCCAGATTGCGTAATTCTTTACTGAATCCACCCTCTGCCTGAACTATCGATTCAGGATTGATTTTACTCTTGGATTGTTCTGCTTTTTCAGTGTCGTCAGAATAGTCAGCTTCATAAGCATTACCTGACAGTCCGTTGCCTGTTGCCTTTGTGCGGTTCGGTTTATGGTTATCATCAAGTTTCGAACCCTTGGCATCATTTTGCACCTGAGCGGTTTTATTGTTTGCCGCCAACACTTCATGCTGACCGCGTTGCTCTGCCTTCTGCGAGGCTGCTTCGCCGTCAAGTTTAGCCTGTTCAGCCCGTTGCTTATAGCTGGTGGCTTCTGTTTCTCTGTTTTTGGCCTGAGTACGGGCTTCTTCAATATCCTGCTTGGCATGTTGATGATTCTGTTCACCTTTAAGCACACCCGATTCTGATTTGGCTACCGCATCCTTAATCTCGTTCAGACGGCCTGCTGCCGCTTGCTGTGAATGTTCTAACTGCTGCTGTGCAGTCTTGTTCGTGCTATCCAATCGAGTCTGGACATTTTCCAAAAATCCACCAGCAAACTGCTGCCATTGTTCACCCGATTTTCCATCGTAGCCCGCATAGCTATCCAACGCATCCAGGCCTTTGACTTTTGCCTTCAGTTCATCGGTGAATGCTTGGGCTTCGCCATTAATGGCATCACGCTGGGATTGTCCGCTCGCATTCAGGGCATTCAGATCCGTGTTTTCAAGCTGTGCCTGAGTGCCGGAAACAGCCGCAAGGGTTTTATCTTTTTCCTGCTCCAGACGTTGGCGATCAGCTTCCGCGTTTTCTTTGTCCTGCAACGCATTTTGGGCTGCTTTGTCCTGCTTCACATGGTCAGCAATGTCACTTTCTGACAGTTCAGAAGTTGCCACCACGTTGTCCAAAACATAGCCAAATCCATCACTTGAACCTATTCCGGAAAACTCCAGACGGTTGCTACCGGCCTTGGCAGTTAAGGTCAATGTCTTGTTTTGCCATTCTGTGTTGCCATTGGCGACAGCAAAAACAACCTCACCATTCCACCAAACTCCCAGCCCATTATCAGCAGAGATACCAACACGACTTGCAAAATCGAACTTAACGACAATTTTTTCATCCGCCGTCAGATTCTTAATATCCTGATAGAGATGGGTATTACCGTTGACATCAAGCTCACTGACACGCTCACCATGTCCTTCTACACTGAGTCCGTACGCCTTAGCGGAATGGCTGGCTTCAATGCCATTGGTGTACATCCAGCCCTCGGCACCTTTTTCAAAATCACCATTAACGACCAGGTTGCGTGACTGATTTGGATTCAGGCGTCTTTCATTGCCGAGCGCATTTTTAATGCCGTCAGTATTTGGATCATCAGCACCTGACACTGTGCCTTTCAGGCTATTTTGCAAATCAGAAGTGACTTTATCAATTTCTGTCAGTTTGAAGCCATCCAGCGAAGAGACTTCTGGCAGGTTAATGGCGCCGCGTCCCTGATGGGTTCCTGATGTGTTGGCTTCATCGCCATTGACCAGATAACTGATCCCCTGACTGCCCGCACTGCCAAGCAATGTTTGTTTTATATTATCAAACAGGGCATCCAGTTTATTGCTCTCAGTGTTGCTTTCTGCCACTGCAAGGCTGTAGAAATCACCGTTACCTATCTGAATTGCCACGTTGTTGCGGGCATAAGAGGCATTGATGTTCAAGCCATCACCCACACGAATATTGGCATTGCCCTTGCCTTTCATGACAGAAACATTCAGGCCGTCACCCACGCGGGTATTAACATTGAATTTGCCCCAAGCCACGTTGACTGAAACACCATCACCGACTTTGGTATTGATATTCAGATCGCCATGAACAGCAGTCACGCTTAAGCCATCCCCCGCCGTCGTCGTGATGTTGCCCTTGCCTTTGGCGGCAGTGACTTGTATACCATCACCCACTTTGGTGACTATATTGTCTTGACTCCATAATGCGTTAAAGCTGTCACCATCACCGATCTGAGTCACAATATTGGCATTGCCCTTGGCGAGCACGACATTATTTCCACCACCGACTTTGGTGATCACGTTGCCCTTACCCCAGGCACCGGTGTAATCATTACCATCGCCCACATGGGTTACGATGTTGACTTCGCCTTGGACAACGGTAACTTCCTGCCCATCGCCAACTTTGGTAACGATATTCGCGTTGCCTTTAGCAAAATTATAGCGATCGCCGTTACCAACATGGGTCATGACGTTAGCTTTGCCCCAAGCCGCATTAATGCCCAATCCACCACCCACTTTGGTGATGATGTTGGCTTCACCTTTTGCGAACCCGACTGTGGTTCCATCGCCCACATGCGTCATGATGTTGCCGATTTTGGAATCCAATAAACCGACCGTGGTTCCGTTGCCCACTTTAGTCAATATATTGCCTTTGCCCGACAACAAAGCTGCCGTTGTGCCGTCACCGACATGGGTGACTACGTTGGCCTCAGAAGCCGCCACGACGCCCATGAAATCATTACCGACTTTCGTCACGATGTTGGCTTTGCCTAAAGCCAGTACACCCGTCAAACCATTGCCGACATGGGTCATGATGTTGGCCTTGCCGAACATTGCGGCAAGCGTTGTACCATCCTTGACTCTGGTCATGACGTTGGCAGAACCCACCAACAAGCCGATGCTTGTTCCTTCACCAACATGGGTATAAACGTTAGCCTTACCGACCATCAATGCTGTCGTCAAACCATTACCGACTTTCGTCAGTACGTTTACCCCACCGATCATGGCAGCAAAGGTGGAACCATGACCAATCTGGGTAAAGATATTGCCTTTGCCAATCATGGCAGACAGTGCATCACCGTTACCGACTTTCGTTGCAATGTTGCCTTTGGCGATCATCAGGGCAACACTCATGCCATCACCAACATGGGTGAACACATTGCCGAATGCCAGCATCAGCGCCAGAGCATCACCGTTACCGACTTTAGTAAAGATATTGCCTGCCCCCCCCATTAGCGCCCAGGCATCCCCTTTACCAACATGGGTGAAAATATTGCCTACGCCAATCATGGCAGCAATCGTTGTATCATTACCGACTTTTGTGAAAATGTTACCCGCAGCAGCCATGACTCCCAGGGTTTGGCCGTTACCGATATGGGTCAGAACATTCCCCAGACCAAACATAATGCCGGTGGTATCGCCGTTGCCAACTTTAGTCAGGATATTGGCCCCGCCCAGCATGATACCAGTGGTTTTGCCTTCACCAACATGAGTCAGAACATTCAGACCACCACCCATGACAGCCTGTACATCGCCCTTGCCTTTTTTCGTCAGGACATTGGTACCACCCAAAGCAATGGCTTTTGTATCGGAAGCTTTTGTATCGAAGGTACTATGATTGTTGCTGATATGGGTAATGATGTTGGCACCGCCAAACATGGCTGATTCCAGATTACCTTCACCCACTTTGGTCAGAACGTTTGCCCCACCAACCAGTATTGAGGAAACATCGCCGTTCCCCATTTGGGTCAGAACATTCGCGCCACCGACACCAGACCAGAAGCCGTCACCATTGCCAATCTGCGTATGGGTATTGAAACCACCGCCCATAAAGATACGGCTGTTACCATTACCTTTGTGAATGGAGATATTGCCAACCGCCAGAAGATGGGCAAGATAGCGGCCATCGCCAACGCGAACCAGCACGTTTGCTGCGCCGCCCGCGTTGACTTCCATATCACCGCGCTGGCTTTGGTTAAGCAGTACGTTAGCAATACCGGCACCATTAAAGTTCAGGTTTCCTTCTTTCCCTTTTTTGATGATGACGTTAGCGCCACCCGCACCATTAAACTCTGTGTCACCAAACTCAGAACTGTGTTCAATGACATTGGCAATACCGGCACCGTTAAAGTAAACATTACCGCGTGTTACGTTGGATTTGATAACGTTGCCGCCGCCCGCACCGTTATAATGAACATCCCCGGCGCTTTCTCCGCTGTCGGTTGCCGATTTGAATAACTCAAGATCACTGTATTCATGCATATCAGCCACACGAGCGGACGTTGTGCGCACGGTATTAACCGTATAATGAAGATCACTCAGCGAATAGCTGCCGGCTCCCATATAGTGATAACCATTATCAGTCGAGAAAACTTCGTTGGCAAAATCCAGGGGGCGATCACTTTCCTTATACCAAGGACGCGCAAGGTATTGCAGCACGCCGGTTTTGGGATCATTTTTCAGCTCAACAACCACCACCTTGTTGTATCCGTCTAACTTCTTGGCATAAATATAAGTGTTTGACATCCGATTGGATTTCACCGCCGTCATATCGACCGTCGTTCCATCGCGGTAAACAGCATAACCACCCATTTTGGCATCAGACAGGGTGATATCTGCGGCATTAATCAGGACACCACCACCATAATTCACCCATTGGTTTTCCGTCAGTTTTTGCTCAACGGCATCAATTGATACGGCTCTCCGTTGTTCAACCGTCAGGTTTGACAACGTATAGGCGCCATCACTGTCAACAGACTTAAAACCACCCTTAACAGAGATATCCTGCTTATCCAGCCCTTTGAGATGTTTCCCTTCTTTAAACCAAGCCGTCGAGTAGTATCTCAGCTTGCCGGTTTCAGGATCATTGGAGAGCTGAACCTTATTGATTTTAGTATGAGTACCATCCTCAAACGCAAACAGATAAGTGTTTGGTTCCCGCGCCGATTTAAACCCGGTCACCTGATAAGAGGTGCCAATCCACGAACCACTGATGGTTGCATTGGTCAGCACAACCTCATCAGCTTTGGCATATTCTATCCCTTCACTGTCTAAATCACTGGCTGTTCCCTTGCGGGTAATTTGGTTATAAGCACCTGCTCCCGCAAAATGGATATCACCGTGCGCCACATCAGAGTAGAGGTGATTATATCCACCAGCACCTTCAAACCGGATATTTCCTTTGGTTTCAGCATAAACGTCATCTACCTGACGGGTGCGCTCTATACGGTTATAAGCTCCCGCGCCCCCCAGAGTAATGTCCCCAACCTTACCCTTGCGAGAAATATGGTTATATGCCCCGGCCCCTTTAAAATCAATATTACCTGTCTCGACTCTGGAGCTGATAACGTTCGCCGCACCAACACCGTCAAAAGTCACATTTCCCTGAGAGCCTTGGTACTTGTTAAACCAAGTACGGTCGATCTTATTGCCGGCACCTGCGCCTGAAAAAGATAGATTGCCCTGATTGGTTTCATGCCAGAGTTCGTTGTAGGCCCCTGCCCCCTTGAAGCTAATATCACCCTGCAAGCCTTTGCGGGTGATGCTATTGTATCCGGCGGCCCCGGAATAAAAGATGCCACTTTTATCACCGGTATGATTGATTTTCACCCCACCGGAGACTCCTTCAAATGTTATCGGCCCACTCTGTGTCTTATTGATTGAAGTGAAGCCAGAGGCTCCCTTCACTGTTAGGTTGCCACCTGTATCATTGATATCCAGATACCCGGCTCCCCCTACAATGGTATCGTGTCCCCATGTTGTATTGACTTTTGCAGCAAAGGAGCCAACAGTAATATAGTCATTCCCGCCATAAGCATTAATGACGCCTCCAAAACCGATGGCATATATTGAGTTTCCATCATCGTCATCTTCATATGTACCCGTAAAGGTATATGCCAAACTTCTACCGACCGATTTTCCCATAAATAATCCTGGTGTTGAGCAGAAAAAATTAAACCGTGAACCACTGTACCCGACGGATACAGTGGTCATTTTGAACATCCAGAGTTCCCCTGACTGTGCAGGCTTTTTGTCCTTTCCATGCAGCAAAAACACGCCGGCGAAGATCGCAGGCAATGCTCCGGGCATGTCCGAAAGGTGCAATCATTTCAGGGAAAAAGATATGCTGACCAGAACGCCAGTCTTCCCGCGAAATTTCCCGTTCACCGGCAAGAATCGCATCTCGACTGTTGTCAGACAAAAAAGCCCAATTGCAAAAAGCAACTGGGCGCTGATGTTCATCTTCGTAATAGCAAAACTGATTAAGCTGGAATGACGGCAAGATTCGTTGTTGCCATTCTGCAACCAAATAACGTCGGTGCAAGGGGGAGTGTTGACAAAGCAACATTACCCCTCCAATCATTGCCTGTATTTCAGCCGTATTCAGTGTTGCTGATTGATGTGTGATCATCATGAGCAAGCAACCACTTAAAGAATTTTGCTGATATTATTTTGATGTTTCTGAATTACGTGTTGCGCGTTTTTTAGATGCGGTCGTTTCTGAGGCGATACTTTCCGGAGCCATGCTTTCTGGAACAGCGGCTTCTGACTCAGTAGAGGATTCATTTTCCACTGACCCCGTTTCAGGCACAGGCAAAAAACCTGCGGCAATCAGTTTATTGATTTCAGCTTCCATTCTTGGGTCTTCAAGCATATTTTTTACCATGGAAACCATATACATAAAACCGGATGCCGGCATATGAATTACTTGCTTTAATTGCAATTCCTGATCATTTTCCGCCAGTACACCATTTGCCATTTGATTAGGATCTTGACCAACAAAATAAAGGGAAAAAATGCCCTTATTATAATTAACGCTTGAGATGGTTTGAACGAATTTTTCAGTCATATCACTACCCATTACACTAATCATTATATTACCCATTAAATAAATATTAATTAAATGTTAAATTTACATTAAATAAAGATTATTAAATTATAAATGACCACTAACTCCGTAATGGAATCATTTATAATTAAACTTCACAAAGTGAAATTTATTCGACAGGCATTTATTGGAAAGACAACAGCATGACAAATGCTAAGTTAAATATACTATGACAAATCAGGTTAATTACCGACTACTTTGAGCAAAAATATATCCATTTACCTGATAAAATCAATATATAAATAGCAAAATGTCTGTTTAGCAGCTACATTTTGTCCCAATTACCAACACTCATAACCTCTTTGATAACAGATAATGTCCTTTATTGGATTTAAGAAACTTATTTTATAAATAAATTCCATACGATCTTTCAGGTTGCTTTCTTAATCGGAGAGTTTAATTTTTATTAAAGATAGATTGACTTTGATGAATGAAATAGAAAAAACAACCATATCATTAATTAACTTAATAATAATGATATCTAATAGAAATCATACAGCGACAGACAATAAAAACGTAAGCGATAATGATGATTATATTTCTGTTTTAAACAGACTAAAAAAAGAATGCAATATTAAAATTAAAAATAAATATTCTATAAAGAAGAAGTTAGAGTCCATTTCTCTGCCAGCCATTTTATTCAGTAATGAGGGTCTTCCTTTCATTCTGGCAAAATATGATGAACAACGCGTATTAATCCAAAAACCTCATCAGGGATCGCCGGAGATATTAGATAAAGCAGAATTTATCAGTCTCTGGAATGGCAGGTGGCTAAAGATAGAACAAAAAGGTAGCAAATTTAATATCCGCTGGTTTATTCCTGAGTTTGTCAGACAAAAAAAGAACCTCACGGAGATACTCCTGTTTTCCTTCGTTCTCCAGATATTGGCACTGATTTCTCCTCTGGTCGTGCAGGTTGTCATGGACAAGGTTCTTGTTCATCAGGCTTTTTCCACCTTGGATGTACTGATTTTCGGGCTGGTGGTCGCCGGATTGATTGAAGTGATCCTGCGGGGACTGCGCGAATATCAGTATGCCCACACCGCCAACCGGATTGACATAAAGCTCGGGTTGAAGCTGGTTCAGCATTTGTTCGGCCTACCGCTGCTGTTTTTCAAATCCCGTCAGGTGGGAGCGATTGTAACGCGGGTAAGAGAGCTGGAAACTATCCGGGAATTCTTGACTGGCTCCATGTTCACACTGTGTATCGATGTGCTGTTCATGTTTGTCTTTATTTATGTCATGAGCCTGTTATCCGGTACGCTTACCCTGATTTTTCTGCTTACCATTCCATTTTATGCCCTGCTTGCCTGGTGGGTTACGCCGAAAATTGAAAAAGCAGTGGAAAAACAGTTCACGCACTCAGCAATCAATACTTCTTTTCTGACCGAAACAGTAGCAGGTGCTGAGACGCTGAAAAGCCTTGCCGCTGAACCCCGCTTTATCCGGCGCTGGGATAGCCAGACCGAACAGATGATCAGTACCAGTTATGATGTACAGCAATGGGATAATCGTTCCGGTCATCTGGTCATGATGTTGCAGAAAGTCACCAGCGCCGTGATTATCTGGCTTGGGGCATCAGAAGTGCTGTCACTGCACATGACTATCGGTCAATTGATCGCCTTCAATATGATGGTCAGCCATACTCAGCAACCACTGGCTAAACTGGTGCAGCTCTGGGGGCAGTTTATCCGTTCACGTATCGCCATCGACAAGCTGGGAGATATGCTGAATCTGCCAACAGAGCAGCAATCAGGCAACGAGCAGGTGGCATTACAGGGTGCGATTGCATTTTCAGATATTGTCTTCCGTTATCAACCGGATTTACCGCCAACCATTAATCATTTCACACTGGATATCCGCGCGGGCGAAACCGTGGGGATCGTCGGAACTTCGGGTTCAGGGAAAAGCACCCTTGCTCGTTTGCTGCTGCGGCTTTATACCCCGGAGAGCGGGACAATCACGCTGGATGGCATCCCTTTGCAAAACCTCAATATCGAATCTATCAGGCAGCAAGTCGGTATCGTGCTGCAAGAAAACTTCCTGTTCAATAAAACCGTGTATGAGAATTTATCTCAATCATGTCCTGATGCCCCATTATCCACAATAGTTGAAGCCGCAATACTGGCAGGAGCACACGATTTTATTCTCAGAATGCCGATGGGCTATGACACCGTCATTGCAGAAGGCGGGCAATCTTTATCCGGGGGTCAACGACAACGTCTGGCTATTGCCAGAACACTGCTGTCAGATCCCAAAATCCTGATCCTTGATGAAGCCACCAGCGCACTGGATGATGAATCCCAAGCCATTATTCAATCCAATATGGCGGGCATTGCACAAAACCGGACGGTTATTACCATCGCACACCGACTTTCCACAGTACGCCAATGTGATCGGATCATTGTGTTACATCAAGGCCAGATTATCGAACAAGGTAGCCATGAACAGCTTCTGCAACAGGGCAAGCACTATCGGAAACTTTGGCAATTACAACAAGAACTAAAACAGGAGCAGCCTTCCCATGCTTAAGGCCATTTTGTGCAAAAGGGTCAAGCGGTTACGTACCCCTTCTCCCCATTATGATTTTTTACCGACACATCTGGCATTGTCAAAACGGCCTCCTTCTCCGTTCGCCCGTTATACGGCGATTACCCTGAGTATAGGTGTTCTCGCTGCCCTGTTATGGGCTTGTCTGGGTAAATTGGATGTGCAGGCAACCGCCACCGGACGCCTGATTGCCTCTGGGCGTTCCCAAATCATTCAGGCTTACGAGCAGAGTCGCCTGATGACTATTCATGTAGAAAATGGGCAGCACGTTGATAAAGGTACTCCACTGCTCACGCTCAATACGCTCGGCGTGAATCAGGATATTACCCGGATGATGAAACAGCGCGACTATCTGATTGAAGAAGATATTCGCTATCAAGCCCTGCTGGGGAAGCATGATCCTAAATCCCTGCCACTTTTCCAGCAGCAATCCGAAAAAAAACAGGAAAGAATTCTGACGTATTACCATCACGAAAAACAAGAATTCGATTCCATCATCACCAATATCTACGCTGAAATGGAAGTCAATCTCACCTCCCAAAAGGCACGAGGCAGTGATCTCCGCTCACTGGCCAATTTGCGCGAAAATATTAACCAGCGTTTGCAGGCCCGGAAGACACTGAGCCAAAAGCAGGTCATCAGTAAAGTCGAATATCTGGAACAAGAAAAGGAGTTTCTGGAAACAGAGCGGTTGATCGCTCAGCAAAAATCGGAGCTTGGGATTCTCATGACTCAATATAAGAGTCTGGAAGAGCGCTTAAAAGGTATCAAAGTACAAAAAGAGCGGGAGTGGTTTGAGAAAAGAAAACAGGCTGAAATGCAATTGTCCGTTCTGAAACAGGAAATCTCCAAAATGCAGGAACGGGAAGAGCTTGAGATTGTACGCTCCCCTGTGATCGGTACTGTCCAGCAATTAAGCGTCCATACCCTCGGTGCAGTGCTACAGCCCGCCCAGAATTTGATGGTGATTGTGCCTGATGACCATATACAACTTGCTGAAATTCAGATCCTGAACAAAGATGTCGGTTTTGTCCGCCCCGGTCAGCACGTTACAGTCAAAGTCGATGCCTTCCCTTATACCCGATATGGCACGATTGAGGGCAAGTTACTCAGTATTTCAAAAGACTCAGCCACCGATGAACGGCTGGGTCTGGTTTTTCCCGCCCAAATCAGCCTCAGGCAGAACAATATCATGGTAGACGGAAAGCCGGTCGCAATCACGGCGGGCATGTCCATTGTTACAGAAATCAAGACAGATCAGCGTAGAGTCATTGACTATTTGCTCAGCCCGATTCAGGAATATCAATCTGAAGCATTGAGGGAAAAATAATCATGACTGACGATTTTTCCTTTACCAATGACAATTTTGCTTTCACCAATGATAACAATGCGCTGGATTGTATTGCTTATTTGGGAAAACACTTCCACAAAGTGGCTTCTGTTGAACAACTGCACCACACGCTGGGGCTGGATAGCCTGACGCTGACAGATCCACAGTTACGTGAAGCCGCCGATACTATCGGGCTGCACAGTAAATTTGAATACCTGACGCCGGATACCGCTGCCACGTTACCTTTACCAGCATTGATTGAATTGGATCAGTGCTGGTGGGTATTGTCAGAAGTCCAATCTGATGCCTTTACCGTGTTTGATCCCTCCACCGGAAAACACAAAGTACATCATCAACCTGCCCGTTCTGAGTCCGGCAAAGTCTGTAAGATACTGCTGGTCGCGGATAAAGCCCTGACCAAACAGCAGGTAAAATTTGGCTTAAGTTGGTTTTATCCCTCTATTTTCAGACAGAAAAATCAATTGCGGGATATTTTCCTGTTCGCCATTGTGTTGCAACTTTTCGCACTGGCTGCTCCCTTACTGTTTGAAAATATCATCGACAAAGTGCTGGTCGGGCGAAGTATGTCAAGTCTGCATGTTCTTGGCATGGCAATGCTGGCTTTGGCACTGGCAGAACCTTTGTATGGCTTCCTGCGCAATACTGTGTTTGGGCATATGGCCAGCCAAGTCAACGCTGAACTTTCCGGCCGGCTTTACCGTCATTTAGTGGGACTGCCCCTGCCCTATTTCAAGCAACGCCAGACAGGGCAAATTATCGCCCGAGTCAGGGAAATGGCACAGATCCGCCAATTCCTGACCGGCTCTACACTTATGCTGTTGCTTGACCTGATATTCATTATTCTGTTTCTGGGCGTCATGTTTCATTACTCCTCCCTGCTGACATGGATCGTGATAAGTTCACTGGCTCTCTATTTCCTGCTATGGATCGTGGCCGGGCCAATCATTCGACGCAAAGTAGAGAAAGAGTATGAAACCGATGCTGATGCCATTAGTTTCCTGACCGAAGCCGTCACGGGCATCGAAACCATCAAAACCACCGCAACCGAAAAGCGTTTTTTACACCGATGGCAAAAAGTATTGAGCCAACAGTTGATCCAACGTTTCACCGCTCAAAAAAGTGGACTGGCGGCAGGACAAGGGATCGCCCTGATCCAGAAAGTCGTTGCTGCACTGCTGCTGTGGTGGGGAGTCAGAGGCGTTCTTGACGGAGATCTGTCTCCCGGTGAATTGATTGCTTTCAATATGCTGGCAGGACACGTTACCCAGCCAATCCTGCGGTTAGCTCAGGTCTGGCAAGACTTTCAACACACCCTGATCGCCCTGCGACGGGTAGGCGATATTCTTGATGAACCGATGGAAAGCAGTAAACAAGGACTGGCATCCGCCCCTGAACTCGCTGGCCAGATTGAATTCAGAAATATTCGCTTCCGCTATCATGCAGATACGCCTGAAGTGTTGGTAAATCTGTCATTGAAGATTAAGGCCGGAGAATTTATCGGCATAACAGGGCCATCGGGTTCAGGTAAAAGCACGTTAACCCGATTATTGCAGCGCCTGTACGTTCCGCAACATGGTCAGGTTCTGGTTGATGGCATGGATTTAGCGATTGCCGACCCAGTATCACTACGGCGTAACATGAGTGTGGTCTTGCAGGAGAGCATCCTGTTTTCCGGCAGCATTGCGGACAATATCCGCCTGTGCAAACCCAATGCCAGCGATGAAGAAGTCTATCGGGCCGCGACCTTAGCGGGTGCGACTGATTTCATCAATGCGTTCCCACATAAACTCGCGCATCCTGTTGGTGAGAAAGGAAGCAATCTTTCTGGTGGCCAGCGCCAGAGAATTGCCTTGGCAAGGGCATTACTGAATGACCCCAAGATCCTGATCCTTGATGAAGCCACCTCCGCACTGGATTATGAATCCGAAGCGGCCATCATGAGCCATATGGATGAGATATGTCGTAACCGGACGGTCATCAGCATTGCCCATCGGCTGAATACTATCCGTCATGCCGATACCATTTTTGTCTTAGATAACGGGGACATTGTTGAATCAGGTTCACACCAAGCCCTTGTGCAACAAAATGGTTTATATGCCCAACTTTGGGAACAACAAACCAAGTGACTATTAAGACGAAAACTATTTCGACAGAAAATTCATTGCAGACATAAGGCTTGTTTCGCCTTAGAATTAATTTCATAACGAAATTAAAATAACATGACAAAATGTTCTTAAGGAAGAGAATATAACTATGAAACAGCTCTCTATCACAGCTTTGGTTTTTTCTCTCACATCGGTAACATCGGTTGCCATGCCGATTGAAATTCTGACTATTGCCGCCAATGCCATTGGCGGCCCGGCTCCCCATGTCCGCATTATCTCTCCAACCCATCAGGGAATGAATACAAATAATCTGTTTGCAGACACTGAGCCTGCCGCCAACGGATCTCTCCATTACGATTACGATCAACAGCCCGATATCATTCTGGTTGGCTCGCTGGGTTTCCCTGAATGGGAGCCGCAACATTGCTCACAAGAGATCATGGAGTGGCTCAGAGCAATGGATGAGAAACACATTCCTATTGTTTCGGTATGCTCAGGGACATTCATACTTGCCAAAGCCGGATTGTTGAATACCCGTGCTACAATCCATCCTCATTTTATCCCTGAATTCACAAGACTATTTCCCTATATCCCACTTGATTACGACCAAAAGATCACCAGAGACGAGCACCGATTTTGTATTTCCAGTGCTTATGGATGCGGAAGTTGTATGCTGAATATTGTTGAATTGATATACGGACAATATGCCAGAGAACAATGTGCAAAGTTCCTGTTAAACGAAAATGACAGCAAATTCTCGTCAGATCTCGGCAATTTTGCTCCTTATCGCCAACATGCCGATTCGCTGATCCACAAACTGCAAGATTGGATGCACTCTTTCCCCTCTGAAATTTTATCTGTCGCTGATTTAGCCAATAAAATCCATCTTTGTGAGCGGCAGATGAAACGTCGCTTCAAGATCGCCACAGGGAAAACACCCATCCAGTATATCCAGCAAATCCGCCTGTCACAGGCCAAACATTGGCTGGAAAAATCCCAGAAAACCATCGAAGAAATCAGTCATGAAGTGGGTTATGAGGATACCCGTTATTTCAGGGAGTTATTTAAACGCTGTAACGGACTGACTCCCAAAGAGTATCGCCAAAAATATCATCACTGAAGGAGTCTTTATGCGCGTTAATTTTGCACTCTGTAAATAATCAGCAACACTAATAGGTGTATCCTCAGAGCCTGTCCCTATAAATCTTCATAGCAAGACAGGCTCTTCATTGCTTTCTGGAGATGAAGATCATGCTAAAACGCAAGTACCTGACCCAGCCTGAAATCGAAGTCCTGTTACGGGAATTAGGTAAACACGCTCATGCAAAGCGAAATATATGCATGATGTTTATGGGATTTATTCACGGTTTCAGGGTCTCTGAACTGCTGAACCTGAAACTGTCCGATGTGGATTTGGACGGCCGCAGCCTGCGTGTGCAACGTCTGAAAAATGGTTTTTCCACCATTCACCCGATGGTTCAGCGTGAAATCCAACTTGTCCGTCACTGGCTGGTTGAACGACAGAATTATTTATCAAAAGTTTCTTCACAGACACAATCGGATGACAACGCAGACTGGTTATTTCTCTCCCGCAATGGCCAGCGAATATCCCGACAGCAGGTCTATAAAATCATTCGACAGACCAGTTTAAAGGCTAAATTGTCGATTTGCGCGAATCCGCACATGTTGAGACATGCCTGCGGTTATGCGCTGGCAGACAATGGTGTCGATACCCGTCTGATTCAGGACTATTTAGGCCACCGGAATATTCGTCATACCGTCCGCTACACTGCGAGTAATGCGGGTCGCTTTGAGACAATATGGGATGGAAAAGGAAAACGCGCACACTTGACAATTAGTACCAAACT
>NZ_VCDP01000001.1:0-14899 GCF_033949345.1 Xenorhabdus littoralis | reverse complement strand
CCAATTCCGCCACCCTCGCATATATCAGACACTATCACTTAAACGGATAGCCTGGAGGCGCATTCTAGAGATTTTATGGCTGGCGTCAATCATTATTTGGGGAGAAAAAGTGTGATTGACGTAAAAATAGACATGTTTATTTTATGGCGTTATGGAGAATTTGCCTGCTCATTAAATCGGAGCAGGCAGATACAGTGCTTAACGGCTGAATTATCGTTTCGTTGCCTGATACACTTTAAATTTACCTGTCTGGGCAAGCACTTCATGGTTGCCAAAGGCTTTATCCAGCAAGTCAGGGTAAGGCAGGAAAGAGTTTGCTACGATCCGCAATTTCCCCCCGGATTTTAGATAACTCGGTGCCATGCGAATCATATCGTCAGCGGCAGTCAGGTTAGTTTTCAAACCATCATGGAACGGAGGATTGGAAACAATCCAATTGAATTTCTCCTCAATGGCAGAATACACATTACTGGTGACAACATTACCTTCCAGCTTATTGGCTTTCAGTGTTGCTTTACTGGATGTGATCGCGGCCGCATTGACATCGCTCAGGGTCAGAGCCAAATCAGGGTTCTTCTTACCCAGTACCGTTGCCAGTACGCCTGAACCACAGGCAATATCCAACAAGCTGCCAGAAATTGGGGCATCAAAAGTTGAAAGCAGTAAGCGGCTACCAACATCCAAATCATCTTGGCTGAACACACCGGGCAGTGTATTGATGATAGCATCACCGACTTGGTAACTGTTCCACCAGTTGTTTTGATCAAACTGAACCTGATTTTTCAGTTGACCATAAAACAGGCTGCAACGGCGCGCGGTGTCGATTTTGCGGAAAGTCGCAATGCCTTCCATTAGCTTATCAACACTGCGGACACCACTACGGTTTTCGCCCACAATAAAGATATCTGTATCGGGAGGCAGAATGGAAAACAGATTACGCAGCTGGAAACGTGCTTCTTGCTTGCTTTTTGGCCAGTAATAAATCAGCGTATCACATTCCTTAATAAATGTGCTGTCCGCTACAAGGCCAAATTGCGCATTATCACCGAGTTGACGAATCAGAGATTGCCAGTGGTGATATTGATTAGTGTGCACCCGCACACTTGCAGCTTCGATTTCCGTTGCCAGATTGTCCTGAAGATCACCGGCAAAAAGCAGGTGATGGGAGTGGAATTGCTCATGATGGCGCAGGATAACTTCGCTGGCCGGGGTTAATACTGACATCTATGTATAGCTCCTTATAAATCTTTGTCCAAGTATACATACCAGTGGGCATACTGATTGGCGCAGAGATAAGCCCTCTGATAATATATGACTTGTTATTTTTTTATGGCAGATGGAATAAAACACGATGACGAAGCGTGACAGATTACTCTCCCAATTGGGGATCACCCAATGGATTTTGCGTAGCCCGATGGCCTTGCAAGGTGAATTGTCTGTCCTCATCCCTGATTCAACCCGTCTATTGATCATTACCCATGATCATATCGACTTAAGTCATTCATTGTTTGCTGATATTTTCACAACCATGGGGATTGACGCCTCATCGGTATATTGCATCACGACAAAAGATGTTGAGCTACTTTCGGAATCAATCCACTGCCCATGCTGGCTGCTGGGAGTTGATATTACCTTATCAATACAAGGGATTTCTTTGAGAAGCCCGGCATTAAATGACTTATCTCTTGATGGGAATGCAAAACGCGCTCTTTGGCAACAAATTTACCATTATGAAGAATATTTCTCTATTAACTCCCGTTGATCTTCCTTTAGTATTTCAAATAGAACAGGCTAGCCATGCGTTTCCGTGGAGTGAAAAAACTTTTTACTCCAATCAGGGAGAACGCTATCTCAACTATAAAATCACACTGGATGACCAGATTATTGGTTTTGCCATAACACAATACGTTATGGATGAAGCCACGTTATTTAATATTGCCATTCATCCTGAGCATCAATCGCAGGGATATGGCCGGAAATTGCTACAATATCTTATCAAGATATTGCCGGAAAAACAGATCAACACACTGTGGCTTGAAGTGCGGAGCTCTAATCAGTCGGCTATCCGTTTATATGAAGATCTGGGTTTCAATGAAGTTTCCATCCGCAAGAATTATTATCCGACTGCGACAGGAAAGGAAGATGCCATCATTATGGCGTTACCGTTGTTTGGTGGAGATTGGCAGGACATTTAATAATATAAGGCTGCGCTCCTTGCGTGGCCTTTTTCACAGTCGCAATTCTAACCACTTTACTGTGACCAAATCAGTGTGCCATAACACTCCCCGTACTGCCTACAGGTTATAATTTGCAAGGAGGCGTTATCAGTGTAAAATTTTCGCAAATTTATTTTCTGTACATCACGTTGTACATCATTGGAAAAAATAACATGCGAGAACTCAGTTTTGCCAAGGAAGTGGCGGCGAGAAGAACTTTTGCAATAATTTCCCATCCCGATGCGGGTAAAACCACTATCACCGAAAAAGTATTGCTGTTCGGACAGGCGATCCAGAAAGCGGGAACGGTAAAAGGCCGGGGTTCTAACCAACACGCTAAATCTGACTGGATGGAGATGGAAAAACAGCGTGGTATTTCGATTACCACTTCTGTGATGCAGTTTCCTTATGGTGATTGTCTGGTTAACTTACTGGATACCCCGGGACACGAAGACTTCTCCGAAGATACTTACCGTACCTTAACCGCCGTTGACTGTTGTTTGATGGTCATTGACGCTGCGAAAGGGGTTGAAGATCGTACTCGTAAGCTGATGGAAGTGACCCGTCTGCGTGACACGCCAATCCTGACATTCATGAATAAGCTTGACCGTGATATCCGCGATCCGATGGAGCTGATGGATGAAGTGGAAAATGAGCTGAAAATCGCCTGTAGCCCAATTACATGGCCTATCGGTTGTGGTAAGTCCTTCAAGGGGGTTTATCATCTTTACCTTGATGAGGTTTATCTGTACCAAACCGGTCAGGGACATACGATTCAGGAAGTCCGCGCTATCAAAGGACTGGATAATCCTGAACTGGATGCCGCTGTGGGCGAAGATCTGGCGAATCAATTACGTGAAGAGCTGGAACTGGTTAAAGGGGCATCTCATGAATTTGATCAGGACGCCTTTTTACAAGGTGAGCTGACGCCAGTATTTTTTGGTACTGCATTGGGTAACTTCGGTGTTGATCATATGTTGGACGGCCTTGTTGAATGGGCGCCAACGCCAATGCCCCGTAAGGCTGACTCACGTGAAGTTATATCCAGTGAAGAGAAATTCACCGGTTTTGTTTTCAAAATTCAGGCCAATATGGACCCGAAACACCGTGACCGTGTGGCATTTTTGCGTGTTGTTTCCGGTAAATATGAAAAAGGCATGAAACTGCGCCAAGTCCGCATTAAGAAAGACGTTGTCATTTCTGATGCACTGACTTTTATGGCCGGAGATCGTTCCCATGTTGAACAAGCCTATCCGGGAGACATTATCGGTCTGCACAATCATGGCACAATCCAGATTGGCGATACCTTTACCCAAGGCGAAGAACTGAAATTTACCGGCATTCCAAACTTTGCACCAGAATTGTTCCGCCGTATCCGTCTGCGCGATCCGTTGAAACAGAAGCAATTGCTTAAAGGTCTGGTTCAATTGTCAGAAGAAGGTGCTGTACAAGTATTCCGTCCACTTGCCAATAACGATCTTATCGTTGGTGCAGTGGGTGTGCTTCAGTTTGATGTTGTTGTTGCTCGCTTGAAAAGTGAATACAACGTTGAGGCACTGTATGAACCCGTTAACGTTTCCACAGCGCGTTGGGTTGAGTGTGATGATGTGAAGAAACTGGAAGAGTTCAAGCGCAAAAATGAGCTGAACTTGGCATTCGATGGTGGTGATAACTTAACTTACATTGCACCGACAATGGTTAATTTAAACCTGACCAGTGAGCGCTATCCTGATGTCACTTTCCGTAAAACACGGGAACACTAATGTTTATCTGGGTCAACTATTCAGTTGGCCCTTAATTTACCATTCACATTATCTATATTCTTATTCAATTGAAGAATAATTCTCTGGTTTAATGAAAATATACGTTATTTTTTGTAAAACCCATTTTATCACTACGACTGAGTTGACATACTGTTCTGGTAACGATTCTGGCTTATGTTAAAGAAGGTGGTAGGATGAAAAATATCAAGTTTACACATTCACTGCTGGCTGTTGTTCTGGGCTCGGTACTGATTAGTGGCAGTGCTCTGGCAACGGAAATCTCTTCAGGAAAAACGCTGGAGGGGACGGAACAAAAAGTTGATAGTTCTATAGAACATGCAGGGAAAAAGGTTAATCACTCCTTGCAGAGTGCGGATGTCTACTTGGATGACAGTGCTATTACAGCAAAAGTAAAAGGGGCATTACTGGAACATAAAGGTATCAACAGTAATGATATTTCCGTGAAAACGGAAAAAGGGGTTGTCTACCTTTCCGGTTTTGTCAAAAACAAACACCAAGCGGCGGAAATAGCTAAAATTACTCATGGAGTGAAAGGTGTCAAATCGGTGAAAAGCACGATAGAAATTAAAAAATAGCTGACATATTATGAATAGAGTGGCTGGAAATAAGCCACTCTTTCCATATAGCCTATATGGTGATGAATTCAGGCGGAATACTGTCCGACGATGTTATAAACTCCCGGGTTGGCTTTAGAAAGTTCTGCGGTGCGTCTTGCGAATTCTGCTGACGCGGGGTCAGCCTGCGTTGCTTTAATATCGGCAACGTTCTCCCATTTCGCAATATTCACAACACGGCAGCCATCTGCGCTTGCCAGTAAAGTAACTGAAATAAAACCGGGTCGTTTGCTAATAACTGATTCGGTTCCTTCTTGCAGCAATTTGATAACTTCAGCTTGGTTCTTCGGATCGACTTCAATGACATTGATGAATGTAACTTCAGACATTACATCTCCCTCCTTAAATAAATAGTAGGTTTTGTCCACCCTCAGTGGGTTAGAGTCTTGCTAGTTGGGTATAAACTCGTTGAGCCCAATATATAGACGACTAATCGCTCCAGAATGTCAGGTCATTGTGGAAAAAATTCTTCATTCCGGAATTTTGTACCTGACATTTTCACCTTGTCTTTCGTCATTAGAGTGTCGGGAAATCTTTATAGGTGAAGGAATTGCGACTTTTTTTTCAGGAGAGTTTTTTCAGGAGAGTTTTTCAGGGGCGCGGTGATGCTTTACCCTAAAAACAATAGAAATATTTATATATAATTGAGAGGCTACGTTTTTTGTGAATCTTCTTCTGCCTCTGGGTGAACGTTGTGTCTACTCAATCCTCTGGCATTTTTCTCCAGAACCGAAGTTTAGGAAAATAAGCATGAATAAGCAGAAACAGGCGGAGTGTGAAGCTGATGATAATCTGGTTCAGGTATATCCTGAAGATTCTGAGCGTTTTAAGCTTGAATCGTTGGCCTACAGGTTTCTGGGAACCATTCCAGATGCTGAAGATGCTGTTCAAGAAACTTACCTGCGATGGTACAAACTACCCCATTCTGAACGTAAACAAATTATATCCCCCATTGCCTGGCAACGAACAACACTGACAAGAATTTGCTTCGATAAACTTAAATCAGCCAAGTCCAAACGTGAAATCTATATCGGCGAATGGTTGCCTGAACCCGTTTCTCAAGATGAAAGCTGGACGTCAGTATTCGAATCTTCTGAAGGCACTGATCCTGTTGATCATCTTATTCTTGCGAATTCGGTTTCCATGGCATTGATGGTCGTCCTTGAAAAAATGACTCCTGCTGAGCGTATTAGCTTTATTCTTCATGATGTTTTCCAATATTCGTTTGAAGAAATCAGTGAGATCGTCAGAAGGACGCCACAAGCGTGTCGTCAGCTTGCTTCATCTGGACGAAAGCGGATCGGTCAAGAAAGTCATTTTACCCGCCCTTCTGCGGAACACTCTCGGGTGAATGCCGCGTTCAGGGCAGCATGGGTTACAGGAAACATCAAAGATCTGGTTGCTGTTTTGGACGAACACGCTTATGCCGTTACCGATGGTGGTGGCTTTGTCAGCGCTGCGACTGAACCACTATTTGGCCGAGATGCAATTATCAATTTTTTCCTGTCGGCTTTCGAACGTCGAAGCGATCTTCGGATCGAAGATGCGGTTGTCAACGGAGAACCCGGACTTATCGGTAAGGTGGATGATCGCACTATCACTGTGATCTCAACGTGTGTCAGGGAGGGACGTATTTGTGATATTTGGGTCATGCGCAATCCGGAAAAATTAACTGGCTGGAATTAGTACATTAATCTAAATGAGGCCATTAATTATGACAACGTTAGCTCGTCGCCCGGATAAGACTGGCATCCGCCTCATCGCATATCCGGTATCCAAAAAGCATGATAAGGATGGGGGAGTCTCGTCAATTGGGTTATGCTGATTCTTAAAGCGGAAACGACAAAGATGAACAGAGACTAGAATAGATATATCACTGTTTAACTAAAGCATTACAAATAAGTTGTTTGAGTAACAATATACTGATAGATATTCAACAAGTGCCTTGATGCGCTGCCAATAATTGTTAGAGGAGGATAAGAGTGGGGAAACATATTCCAATAACGTTGGGTAATATAGAACCTTTGGCTTACAACTCACAGATCAAACCGGGGAAAATTGCGCTCGTTTGTGAAGGCGGTGGCCAAAGGGGGATTTTTACCGCAGGTGTTTTGGATGAGTTTCTTCGTCTTGGTTTTAATCCGTTTGAATTGTTCCTTGGGACGTCGGCGGGTGCTCAGAATCTTTCTGCCTATATTTGCGGTCAACGAGGCTATGCCCGTAAAATCATCAATCGTTATACAACCGACTCCGCCTTTTTCAATCCACTTCGCTTTGTTCGCGGCGGGCATCTGATCGATCTGGATTGGTATATTGATACCATATCTGAACAGTTACCACTCAATATCTCTGCTGCGATGCACCAATTTGATGCGGGACGCGAATTCTACATGTGTGCCTGCCGGGCAGATGACTTTGAGGCTGATTATTTACATCCTGATGAAAAAAACTGGATGAACGTTATAAAAGCCTCCAGCGCCATTCCGGGTTTTTATCGTAATGGTGTTACCCTTGGCGATGTGGTTTATCAAGATGGCGGCATTTGTGATGCGATACCGGTGCAAGAAGCTTATCGCCGTGGTGCGGATACCATTGTTGTGATCCGGACAGTTCCCTCCCAGCTTTACTATACACCTCAGTGGTTCAAGCGCATGGAGCGCTGGCTGGAAACCAGCAGTCTGCAAAAAATGGTCAAAATGCTCAATCTCCATGCCCAGAGTTACCACCGAACGCAGAAATTTATTGAGAATCCACCGGATGATGTGCAGGTATTTGAAATTTATCCGCCTGCGCCGTTGACTACCATGGCACTGGGAAGCCGGGTCAGCGCTTTAAATCAGGATTATCATTTGGGACGGCGTTGCGGGCGATATTTTTTGGCAACTATCGGGCATACTTTTGTCGGAGGAAAGTTTGGGCTCTCAGAACGTAAGAGCTATGGAGTATGTCGTAATGGCATCAACAGTAATAGCTCCCGGAGAAGCCATTTCTTGAACAGTATCGACTGTCCGATAGAAGAAATGACCACCCCTGATTTGGTTGATGATCTTCAGGAAGCTGACCCGATCATGATGAGTAATTTGGATAAGTAGATGTTTATCGATACACACTGCCATTTCGATTTTCCGCCCTTTGCTGGTGATGAGGCAACAAGTCTGGAACAAGCCAGACAAATGGGCGTGGAAAAAATTATCGTGCCCACGGTGAATCAAATGAATTTCCAGCGAGTGGCGGTGTTGGCAGAGAATCATCCTTCAATTTATGCTGCATTTGGTTTACACCCACTCTATATTCGTGAACATCAAAATGCGCATTTAGATGCGTTGGATCAGCGTCTGAAAGAAAGAAGTACCAAATGTGTGGCGGTAGGTGAAATTGGTCTTGACCTTTATATGCCAGAACCCCAATTTGAGAAACAGAAAAGCGTGTTGGAAGTACAGCTAAAACTAGCCAAGCAGTATGATTTACCTGTGATACTTCACTCCAGAAAAAGCCACGATCAATTGGCCGCAATATTGCGACAACATAAATTGCCATGTACAGGCGTGATCCATGGTTTTGCAGGCAGTTTGTCCCAAGCCCGGGCCTTTATTCGTATGGGGTTTTACATTGGGGTAGGAGGAACGATTACTTATGACAGAGCACAAAAGACACGTAGCACTATTTCACAGTTACCTCTGTCATCTTTAGTCTTGGAAACGGATGCGCCTGATATGCCATTATCGGGGTTTCAAGGGCAGCCCAACCGCCCAGAAAGAGTCGCGCAGGTTTTTTCCGTATTGTGCGGATTGCGTCAAGAATCGTCAGATGAAATTGCCAATCAAGTCTATGAAAACAGTATGGCTCTATTTACACTAAGTTAATCCTGACCAACAAAAATCATAAAGGTTTTATCGTCGTGTAAACATACCGTTATTTTTTATAAATATTAATAACGCTTAACTTATATTCTCTGCTTATTTATCCTTTTTTTTACCTCTTTATCCGTCATATTATCTAATTCCACCGAAACTAGGTGGTTTTATGTGATGAATATCTCATTTTTAGTTTTTATATTACTTTTTGCTGTATTAATTTGTGATGTTAGTTGCTTGTTCCTTTTTGGTACTAGGTATAATCGGCTCACACACAATGTCAGTAGGAACTTACAGAATAACTGACATATTTTTTTATTATTCATACAGTGAACAGGGATTCTTCCAATGCAACTCTTTATGAGCCTGATCGGGATGGTAGTGCTGGTTTTCATCGCGGTGCTCTTCTCCAGTAACTATCGAGCCATTAAAATACGTACTGTCCTGGGCGCCTTTCTGATTCAGGTTGCTGTCGGGGCATTTGTACTTTACGTACCGGCTGGCAAAGACGTTTTGGTCGCGATTTCAAAAGGCGTTTCCAACGTGATTGGATATGGCCAGAAAGGAACAGACTTTATTTTTGGCGGATTGGTTTCCGACAAAATGTTTGAACTGTTTGGCGGCGGTGGCTTTATTTTTGCCCTGCGTGTTTTACCAGTGATCGTTTTCTTCTCCTCACTTATCGCAGTTCTGTATTACATGGGCATTATGCAGCTCATCATCAAAATCTTGGGTGGTGGTTTGCAGAAAGTACTGGGAACATCACGGACTGAATCTCTGTCTGCAACTGCGAATATTTTCGTAGGTCAAACCGAAGCACCTCTGGTTGTCCGCCCTTATATTTCTACCATGACTCAATCGGAGCTGTTTGCCGTTATGTGTGGTGGTTTGGCCTCTGTAGCGGGTTCAGTGTTGGCGGGTTATGCTCAAATGGGTGTTCCGTTGGAATATCTGATTGCGGCTTCATTTATGGCTGCGCCGGGTGGCCTGCTGTTTGCAAAACTGATGGTGCCGGAAACTGAAAAAACTCATGATACTGCTGATGCCATGTCACTGATATCGGCGGAAGATCGCCCTGCGAATATCATTGATGCCGCAGCGTCAGGTGCAGCATCAGGTATGCAACTGGCTCTGAACGTCGGCGCAATGCTGCTGGCATTCACCGCATTGATTGCTTTGCTGAATGGTATCTTAGGCGGCGTCGGCGGATGGTTCGATTATCCTCAATTATCCATGGAACTGATTCTGGGCTGGGTTTTTGCACCAATAGCCTATCTTATCGGTGTTCCGTGGAATGAAGCGACCATTGCGGGTTCTTTCATCGGTCAGAAACTGGTCGTTAACGAATTCGTGGCATTCATGAACTTTGGTGAATACCTGAAAGCGGATGATATGGTTAAGGCGGCAGGTCTGCAAGTGCTCTCCGAACATACCAAAGCGATTATCTCCTTTGCCCTGTGTGGTTTCGCTAACTTGTCTTCAGTTGCGATCTTGTTGGGTGGATTGGGCGGTATGGCACCAAACCGTCGTGGTGACATTGCCCGTTTCGGCCTGAAAGCTGTACTGGCAGGTTCACTCTCTAACTTGATGAGTGCAACAATTGCCGGATTCTTCCTCGCATTGTAAAACGCCGGGAATAGTAAAACGCCGGAAATCGTAAAATCCGGGACATGGTAAGACACAGGGATTGTGTATTAAATTGAATGCAGGTGAGATTTCTCACCTGCTTTTGTTTTTCCTGAAACCCTTTAATGTGATTTTATTCACAATAAAATGTTTACTGTTGCAATTGTGATTTGATTAGTGTGATTTAAAGCACTAACTATTGCTCATTAACATGTTCAAATGATGATACATGAAGATTTTATGGATTAAACTGATACTTGTGGCGACCTCTTCAAGGAACCAAGTTCACTCGCCAACAAATGAATGAGCGTGTTGTTAAAAAGAAATGTTAGAACATAATCAGTAAAACTATCGTTCGTTCAGAATCATCGTACAAAAGAATGTGTGGACTGATTCAGTCACGATAATAATACCGTTGGAGAGTTTTATGACCGATTTAACCGCCGCCGCTCAGCGTGCACTGAGTTTGATGGATTTAACTACTCTTAATGATGATGATACCGATGAGAAAGTGACCGCACTTTGTCGTCAGGCAAACAGTCCTGCCGGACATACGGCTGCCGTCTGTATCTACCCACGTTTTATTCCTGTCGCTCGCAAGGTATTGCGTGAACAGGGAACACCCGATATCCGCATTGCCACAGTGACTAATTTCCCGCATGGCAACGATGATATTGACGTTGCACTGGCTGAAACTCGTGCTGCCATCGCCTACGGTGCTGATGAAGTGGACGTCGTTTTCCCTTATCGTGCATTGATGGCAGGCAATGAACAGATTGGTTTCGATTTGGTAAAAGCCTGTAAAACAGCCTGTGCTGAATCAGGTGTCTGGCTAAAAGTCATCATCGAAACAGGCGAATTAAAAGAAGCGGATCTGATTCGGAAAGCATCTGAAATCGCGATCAAGGCAGGTGCTGATTTTATCAAAACCTCAACCGGTAAAGTCCCCGTTAATGCGACTCTCGAAAGTGCCGAAATTATGCTGCGCGTGATCCGCGATATGGGCGTCGGTGATAGCGTTGGTTTTAAACCTGCTGGTGGTGTGCGAACCGCCGAAGAAGCGGCACAACATTTAGCGTTAGTTGAGCGCATCATGGGAGACAAATGGGCTGATTCCCGTCATTTCCGTTTTGGCGCTTCCAGTTTGTTAAGTAGTTTGCTGACAACCCTTGGTCATCAGGGACAAAAGCAGAGTAGTGGTTATTAAGATCAATAATGACTGATTAAATGTACGCTAAGACAGTGTGCATTACTGCCATTCTTTTCAGATAATAATGATTGGGAGGTAGCTTTGTTTCTGACACAGGAAATTATTCGCAAAAAACGTGATGGTCATCCACTGAGCGAAGAAGAGATCCGGTTCTTTATTAACGGAGTTCGTGATAACACGGTTTCCGAAGGACAGATCGCGGCATTGGCAATGACCATCTATTTCCATGATATGACGATGGAAGAACGTGTCGCATTGACACTGGCAATGCGTGATTCCGGTACGGTTTTAGATTGGAAAAAATTGAATTTACCCGGCCCGATTGTTGATAAACACTCGACGGGTGGCGTGGGAGATGTCACTTCTCTGATGCTTGGCCCGATGGTGGCCGCTTGCGGAGGATACGTTCCGATGATCTCGGGGCGTGGTTTGGGGCATACCGGTGGAACACTGGATAAATTAGAATCAATCCCCGGTTTTGACATCTTCCCTGATGAACGGCGTTTCCGTGACATTATTCGGGATGTGGGTGTCGCAATTATCGGGCAGACCAGCTCATTGGCTCCGGCTGACAAACGTTTTTATGCGACACGTGATATTACTGCGACCGTTGATTCCATCCCTTTGATTACGGCATCTATCTTAGGTAAAAAACTGGCCGAAGGTTTGGATGCGCTGGTGATGGATGTGAAAGTCGGCTCAGGGGCATTTATGCCGACTTACGAACAATCGGAAAAGCTGGCAGAATCCATCGTCAAGGTCGCCAATGGTGCGGGTTGCAAAACAACGGCGCTGTTGACGGATATGAATCAAGTTCTGGCATCCAGTGCGGGTAATGCGCTGGAAGTGCGTGAAGCAGTCCAATTCCTGACCGGGGAATACCGTAATCCCCGCTTATTTGAAGTGACGATGGCATTGTCTGTTGAAATGTTGGTTTCAGGCAATCTGGCAAGCGATCGTGATGATGCACACCGTAAATTACAGGCGGTGCTAGACAGCGGCAAAGCGGCAGAAATATTTGGTCGCATGGTGGCGGCCCAGAAAGGCCCGATCGATTTTGTCGAAAATTATGCTCATTACCTGCCGACTGCGGATTTTAGAAAACCCGTATTGGCTGGAAAAAATGGCATCATTGCAGAAATGGACACCCGTGCATTGGGCATGTCTGTTGTTGTATTGGGGGGAGGCCGTCGTAAGGCGACTGATCCTATTAATTACAGTGTGGGGCTGAGTGATATCGTTGCGTTAGGGACAAAAGTGGATGCAGGTACTCCACTGGCGATGATTCATGCCAATAGTGAAAAAGTCTGGCATGAAGCCGCAGAAGCAGTACGTAACGCCTTTATTTTTAAGGATAGGGTTGAAGAAACCGAAACAACAGCCACTACTCCTATGGTTTATCGGCATATCAGTGGATAAACCGTCACACAAGAATTCAAAATAGATTTAATAGCTGGCAGTTTCCGCATTGATAGCGTGAATTGACGCAGGAGAAAATTATGAAACGTACATTCATCATGGTATTGGATTCCTTCGGCATCGGAGCAAGTGCAGATGCTGAAAAGTTTGGTGATACGGGATCTAACACATTAGGGCATATTGCAGAACAATGTGCCCGTGGTGAGGCTGATATCGGCCGTAAAGGGCCATTACATTTGCCAAACCTGAGCCGTCTGGGATTAGGCAAAGCGGCGGAAGAGTCTTGCGGAATCTTCCCGATTGGTCTGGATAAAGACGCTGACATTATTGGCGCTTATGGTTATGCGAGTGAACTTTCTTCTGGTAAAGACACGCCATCGGGACACTGGGAAATTGCAGGCGTTCCGGTTCTGTTTGACTGGGGCTATTTCAGTGATGAAGAAAACAGTTTCCCGCAGGAACTGCTGGATAAACTGGTTGAGCGCGCGAATCTTCCGGGATATCTGGGTAACTGTCACTCTTCCGGTACGGTTATTCTGGATAATCTGGGTGAAGAGCACATGAAAACCGGCAAGCCGATTTTCTACACCTCTGCGGATTCTGTTTTCCAGATTGCCTGCCATGAAGAGACATTTGGCTTGGATCGTCTGTATGAACTGTGCGAAATCGCGCGTGAAGAGCTGAATATTGGTGATTATAATATTGGCCGTGTTATTGCCCGCCCATTTGTGGGTGACAAAACCGGTAATTTCCAGCGTACAGGCAACCGCCATGACTTAGCTGTTGAGCCGCCCGCCCCAACCATCCTGAAAAAGCTGGTTGATGAGAAACAGGGTGAAGTGGTTTCCATTGGTAAGATTGCAGATATTTACGCGAACGTGGGTATCACTAAAAAAGTCAAAGCGACAGGAATTGATGCCCTGTTTGATGCTTCATTGATTGAAATGGAGCAGGCAGGCGATAATACCATCGTATTTACCAACTTTGTCGATTTCGACTCATCTTACGGTCATCGCCGTGATGTGGCTGGTTACGCGGCAGCACTGGAATTATTTGACCGTCGTCTGCCAGAAATGCTGAAACTGGTTAAAGACGATGACATCCTGATCTTTACCGCTGACCACGGCTGTGACCCGACTTGGGCGGGTTCTGATCATACGCGCGAGCACATTCCGGTTCTGGTTTACGGACCGAAAGTGAAATCAGGCTCATTGGGGCATCGTGAAACATTTGCCGATATCGGTCAGACAGTCGCGAAATATTTCGATTTGACGCCAATGGATTACGGTAAAGCGATGTTTTAATTTTGGCGGAGGCCTGTTGCCTCCCCATTTTCATTTATTTTGATACGTAATAAAAACAAGGAAATAAACTTATGGCCACCCCACATATTAATGCTGAGATGGGCGATTTTGCTGATGTTATTTTGATGCCAGGTGACCCGCTGCGAGCTAAATACATTGCGGAAACGTTCCTGGACGACGCCCGTCAGGTTAACAGTGTTCGCGGTATGCTGGGCTTCACTGGTACTTATAAAGGTCGCCGCATCTCTGTCATGGGTCATGGTATGGGTATTCCATCCTGCTCTATCTATGCCAAAGAATTGATCACCGAATTTGGCGTTAAAAAAATCATCCGTATCGGCTCCTGTGGTGCGGTGAGTGAAGACGTTAAAATTCGTGATATTGTCATTGGCATGGGGGCGTGTACCGATTCCAAAGTAAACCGTCTGCGTTTTAAAGATCACGACTTCGCTGCAATCGCTGATTTTGAGCTGGTCCGCAACGCAGTTGATGCAGCTAAGGCGAAGAATATCAATACTCGCGTTGGTAATATCTTCTCTGCTGACCTGTTTTATACGCCAGACCCTCAGATGTTCGACGTTATGGAAAAATACGGCATTCTGGGTGTTGAAATGGAAGCGGCGGGTATTTATGGTGTTGCTGCTGAATTTGGTGCAAAAGCATTGGCAATCTGTACTGTTTCTGACCATATCCGCACCGGCGAACAAACAACTGCCGAAGAGCGTCAACACACATTTAATGAGATGATCGAGATTGCGCTTGAATCCATTTTGTTGGGTGACAATTAAAAAAGCGTAAATAACCTTAGTTTTCATTGAAAGTTCATAAGCCCTTTCCATTATAGGAAAGGGCTTTTTATTTTATGGCTTTAG